>JAAYID010000232.1 GCA_012744285.1 Alcaligenaceae bacterium | reverse complement strand
CGCACACGCTCGAACATGGCCAACAACCCGGGAACATCCATCCCCTTACGTTCCTGACCAGAAATGTCGAGCACAATATTGCCCTGGTGCAACATGATGGTACGGTCACCGACGTCAAGGGCCTGACGCATGCTGTGCGTCACCATCAGGGTGGTCAGTTTATGCTGGCCAACAATATCGCGTGTCAGGTCAAGCACAAAACTGGCGGTTCTGGGGTCAAGCGCAGCCGTGTGTTCGTCAAGCAACAAAATACGTGAAGGCTGCAGCGTTGCCATCAGCAGGCTGACGGCTTGTCGCTGGCCTCCGGACAATAACCCGATCCGGTCAGTCAGGCGGTTTTCCAGGCCCAGGCCCAACGTTTCCAAAGACGCCCGAAAGCGTTCGCGATACATTTTTTTCACGGCTGACGTCAGCCCCCTGGACCCACCCCGACGCATGGCCAGCGCCATGTTTTCTTCGATCGTCAGGTCTTCGCAGGTTCCCGCCATCGGATCCTGAAAAACCCGTGCAACCCGCCGGGCCCGTTCCCAGACCGGCGCCCGTGTGACATCGGCATCGTCAATGATGATGCGCCCTTCATCAACCGGCAAGTCACCTGAAATGGCATTCAGCAGGGTTGACTTGCCGGCGCCATTCGAACCAATCACGGTAATGAACTGCCCGGCCGGAATATCGAGACTCAAACCGCGCAACGCACGAGTTTCAATGGGTGTACCCGCATTGAACGTAATGAACAACTCTTCGGCTTTCAGCATGGATCAACCTTTGCGGGAAGTGGCACCACCAACGGTACCCTTGACGGCCCGGGCACCGGCCCGCAGACGTTTTTTCAACAGGGGGATGACCAACGCCACCGTCACCAGCACTGCAGTGATCAGATTGAGGTCTTGCGCCTGCAAGCCAATGAAATCAACATTCAGTGCCAGCGCAACGAAAAACCGGTACAGCACCGCGCCGACAATTGCGGCCAGCGTGATAACCAGAATATTGCGTGACGACAAAATGCTTTCACCCAGAATCACGGCGGCAAGCCCGATAACAATGGTGCCAATGCCCATTGAAATATCCGCACCGCCCTGAGACTGCGCAAACAATGCCCCGCCCAAGGCACACAAAGCGTTGGCAATCGCCAGCCCCAGAATGACCATACCTCCGGTTGCAACGCCCTGCGCACGAGCCATGCGCGGGTTTGAACCGGTTGCCCGCATGGCCAGCCCCGACTCGGTCTTGAGATACCCGTCAAGCAAGAGCTTGACCACAATAACGATCAGCAGCATCAGCAAGGGGCGAAAGACAAAGTCGTCGATGCTTTCAGTGTGCAGCAGTGTGAAAACGGTCGGGTCAGTGATCAGCGGAATATTAGGAGCCCCCATGACGCGCAAGTTGATCGAATACAGGGCAATCATGACCAGAATGCTGGCCAGCAGATCCATCACTTTCAGACGCACGTTCAGCCAGCCGGTTAACGCACCTGCACAAGCGCCGGCCCCCATCGCCACAAGCGTTGCAACGAACGGATTGACATCCGCAGCGATCAGCACAGCGGCAACCGCTCCGCCCAGAGGAAAGCTGCCATCAACGGTTAAATCGGGGAAACGCAAAATGCGAAAAGAAATAAGCACACTCAGGGCGACAAGCGCAAAAATCAGCCCGATTTCAAGCGCGCCCCACAGGGAATAGATAGACATGCCGGCTCCTGGCCGGGCGCAAGCGCCCGGCGCCAGAAAAAACGATTATTGAATGACGTTGGCTGCCGACTTGACCAGCTCGGGTGACAAGGTAACCCCCTGTTTGGCGGCCGCATCCAGGTTGACGTGCAGCTCTACCGTTTTCCCCATCTGGGAAGGCATCTCGCCAGGCACCTTGCCATTGAGCACATCGATCACCATGGCGCCCGTCTGCAGCCCAAGATCGTAGTAATTGATCCCTAACGCGGCGATAGCCCCCCGCTTGACGCTGTCGGGATCGGACGCGACCAGCGGAATATCCGCATCGTTACCCACCTTGACCAGCGCCTCGTAGGCCGACACCACATTGTTGTCAGTGCTGGTATAGATGACATCGGCGCGACCAATCAGGCTGCGGGCTGCCGCACCGACATCAACCGTACGCGGTGCGCTGACCTCGACCAGCGTCATGCCAAAAGTGGGCAACAGCTCGCGCAATTGACGCACAACGACAGCCGAATTGGCCTCGCCCGGGTTGTACACCATGCCGACCGTCTTGGCATCAGGCACAACCTGCCGGATCAGTTCAACCTGACGGGTCAGGTCAAGCATGTCGGACACGCCTGTCACATTGGTACCCGAGGCCTCAAGTGTCGGAACCAGCTGCGCCTCAACCGGATCCGTCACGGCGGCATACACAACAGGAATGGTTTTGGTGGCGGCAACGACAGCCTGGGCGGTGGGCGTCGCAATGGCTACGATGACATCGGGTTTGTCGCCGATGAACTTGCGTGCAATCTGTGCAGCGATGGCATTGTTGCCCTGGGCCGTTTCGTAGGCCCACTTCAGGCCTTTTTCTTCGGTGAAACCTGCCTTTTCAAGCGCATCTTTCACGCCGTCCTTCAGGGCATCAAGCGCGGGGTGCTCGACAATTGACGTCACCGCAACGGATTGAGCCATGGCGACAACAGGCACGGCACACGACAGCGCCAACAAAGCACCGACGAGAGGTTTGATCACTACAGAACGCATACAAGTCTCCTGAAGATAACCGGCTTATTTTACAGAAAGCTTAAACGTCGTTGATTTGCCCGTAAATACCGTGCCATCAGACCCTTACGCGCGCATCTTGGGTCAGCTGCGACAACAATGAACGCGCCCATTGCACCGCCGGCAAACCATAGACCTGCTCAACCTGATGGGCCCGGTCCAGAAACTGTGCCACAGAAACATCAAGCAATGGCCCTTTCAAGCCCAGAACAATCCGGTTACCTTCGTCGATTTCCGGCAACTCCAGCACGCGACCCTGAAAAACCTCACGCAAACGTTCAATATTGGGGGCAAAGCTGCTGTGATTGCCAAACAGATTGACCGCCATGACGCCAACATCGTCAAGCGCATGGAAACAGTCTTGATAGAACTCGAGCGAATCACGCACCGGACCCAGGGCGTCGGCATCGTACAAATCCACCATCAGCGCACGAAAACGACCGACCTGATCGGGTTGCCTGACCCATAGGGCAGCGTCCTGATGGTCAATCGTCGAACGCTTCGACTCTGGCAATCGAAAATAGGCCCGGCAAATTGCCGTTACCGCCGGATTCCACTCTGCCGTGCACAAACGGGCTTGCATATGCTTGTGTGCAAACCGGAGCAACGACCCGGCACCCAGCCCCAGAAAGCCCAGCGTATCTTTGCGGGAAGGCTCAAGAAACAGCAACCACGCCATCATTTGCTGCGTATACGCCAGCACGAGTTCATCGGGCTTCTTCACACGCATCGCCCCTTGCACCCAAACCGAATCAAAGTGCAAGTACCGGATACCGTCGGACTCGGAAAGCGTCGGTTCGTCGCGGGGGCCAGGTGCCGCCTTATGCATCATGCCCCCCCCAGGTCAAGCGTTGCCACGACAGGTGTGTGATCGGAAGGCTGTTCGTTGCGACGCGGTGTCTTGTCAATACTGCAGGCTGTGCAATGCGGCACCAGAGCCGCCGACAACAGCACATGGTCAATCCGCAAACCGGCATTACGCCGGAACGCAAACTGACGATAATCCCACCAACTGAACGATTTTTCATCCTGTTCGAACAACCGGAAGGCGTCCGTCAGGCCCAGCGAGAGCAAACGCCGGAAGGCCGCACGCTCGGGCTCGGAGACATGGACCTGCCCGGCCCACTTGGCCGGATCATGCACATCTTCGTCTGCCGGAGCAATGTTGTAGTCACCCAATACAGCCAGGCGCGGAAAACGCTTGAGCTCATCAGCCAGCCACGCCTCGAAAGCGGCAAACCACTGCAACTTGTATTCGAATTTTTCGCTATCGAGGGCTTGCCCGTTCGGACAGTAGGCACTGACGACCCGGATGTCGCCTCCCGCCGAGGGAAGCGTAACCGCAATCACGCGTTGCTGCGGGTCTTCGAAATTCGGCAGATTGACCTGAACATCCGTGCCCGGCTGGCGCGACAGCACGGCCACCCCATTGTAGGTTTTCTGACCGGCCCACGCGGCGTGGTAACCGGCTTGCGCCAGCGCCTCGACCGGAAACTTGTCGTTCGGCAACTTGAGCTCTTGCAGGCATAACGCGTCCACCGGGTTGGCAGCGAGCCAATCGAGCACCTGGGGCAAGCGCACCTTCAAAGAGTTCACGTTCCATGTTGCTAATTTCATAGTAGAACCCGTCTGTACGTCTAAAAAGCGTTCTAGCGTAGCATTTTCGGGACGGTAACGACGTCGGCAGCCAACCCCATCAGTTACAATCAAACCATGAATGCAACCAGCCAGATTGTTTCCGCCTTGCCCGAAGGCCTGATCCTGAATGTCCAGATCGAAGATCTGGTTTTCACGGCCTATGTCGTCATCAGCGAGCCCGATATTCACCGTGTGGCCGAGCTCGTCTCGCCTGAAGCCTACGAGCAGGCCAACGACTGGCACGTTGCCGCAGTTGCAACGGCTGATGAAGCCGCCGTACAAGTTGCCGACATTGCCTTCAACATGAATCTGGATGATGCTGTCGTTTTTCTGTGCACCAACGCAGAGGCATACGACGCCACCCTGCTGGCCCTCGGCCAGCCAGATCATGCAGGTTAACGCCGGCCTCCGGCCCCGTCACCTGCTGCCCTGCTCTTACACCCTACGATCAACTTACGTTTAACCGGTTCTGTCATGCCCGCATCTTCCGGATCAATTTTTATGGTGGTGGCACCCAGTGGTGCCGGAAAATCCAGTCTTGTCAACGCGCTGCTCGCGCAAGACAACGACATCATGCTGTCGATCTCCTGCACGACACGCGACCCGCGGCCGGGCGAAGTCAACGACCAGCACTACCGGTTTGTCAGCAAAGAACAGTTTCTGGCCATGCGTGACAACAACGCCCTGCTCGAGTGGGCCGAAGTCCACGGCAATTTTTACGGCACCCCGCGAGACCGTATTGAAGCCGCCATCAATGACGGACTAGATGTGCTGCTTGAAATTGACTGGCAGGGTGCGAGGCAGATCAAAAAGCACTTCCCCGACGCCATTGGCATTTTCATCTTGCCACCGTCGATTGAAGCCCTGGAAAGCCGGCTCAAGAACCGGGGGCAAGATGCCCCGCACGTCATTACCAAACGTCTGCTGGCGGCGGGCAGCGAAATGTCGCACGCTTCAGAATGCCAATATGTTATTATTAATCAAGAATTTAGCATCGCTTTGGCACAGCTTTCGCAAATTGTTGCCGCCGCACGCCTGCGCTACCCTGCGCAAGCAGTGCGGCATTCGGCGTTGTTTTCGCAACTGGGTATTAGCCCAACTGCCAACTAATCTGTTCAACTTATTGTTTCTCAAGGATATTCACCATGGCCCGCATTACCGTTGAAGACTGCCTTTCAAAAATCCCCAATCGTTTCAATCTCACACTG
>JAAYID010000231.1 GCA_012744285.1 Alcaligenaceae bacterium | reverse complement strand
AGCAATGCCGCCAGCGTCATGGCGGCAGGTTCCGTGATGAACGATCCGGCCAGTGGCACCATTGACATCGTAATAAAGAACATCGCCACTTCAGTGCGGATGGGCACTACACGCGCAAGGCCACGCACCAGCAGGCCGACCAGGTCGAGAATGGGTTTGCTGGCCGCAATGACCATGATGGCAAATACGAACAGCGGCTCGGTAAAGTTGCGTGAGTCGACGTAACGGATGGCTTCGGGAGCCCCTGCCGAAATGACCATGATGATGATCAGGACAAACGCCCAGACCCCGAACACGGCCTCGACTTCAGCCAGCAAATGCCACAGGCCCGAATGGGGCCCTTTTTTGTTGGACAGTCGGGCAAAAACCGGCACTGAAAAGGTATGGATGATGGCAACGGCAAACAGAAACGTTGCCAACGCTTCAAGGAAAGAGGGCATGGCTTTGAACCTTTAGTTGACTAGCGTACCGCCCAGGGCGGCGACGATCAGCAAAACGCCAGGGGTCATGTTGGAGCGAAACAGCATGAAATTGCGGTCGGGGTGGGCCAGACTGAAGACCCGCATTTGCCAGGCAAAGTGACCGGCAATAATGGCAAGCACGACGAAGTACGCCCATGAGTGCTGCAGCGCGATGCCTGCATACAGCCAAAGGGCAATCGTGGCCACATAGAACCCGCCGATCCAGAGTTTACCGTGTTCGCCAAAACGCATGGCCGTTGACTTGACGCCCAGTTTCAGATCGTCACGCACATCGACATAGGCGTAGATAGAGTCGTAGCCGACTTGCCACAACACGGCCCCCACCCACATGGCGATACCTGCCAGCGGCAAGGTGTTCTGGGTGTCGGACCAGGCCATCAGCATGCCCCAGTTGAACCCGATGCCCAGCACAATTTGCGGCCAGTAGGTAAAGCGTTTGCACAGCGGGTAGATGATGACGATGGGAACCAGCAGCACGGCTAGCCAGCGACTGTATTCGTTGACCGCGAACAGCAGCAATGCGCACACGATGAATTGCCCCAGCAGGAACCACAGGGCGTTTTTCAGCGACAGCTGGCCGCTGGTGAGTGGCCGGAAACGGGTACGCTCGACCTGGCTGTCGATGTCGCGGTCGAAAATATCGTTGATAGTGCAGCCGACCCCGCGCATCAGCAAGGCCCCCAGCGAAAAGATGAACAGCCGGAATAGCGTAGGCCAGCCGTCAGCTGCCTGAACCAGCGCGGCCAGGCAGGGCAGCAAGGTAAGCCAGGTACCTACCGGCCGGTCGAGCCGGCACAGGCGCGCATACGGCCCCCACGACGCCGGCAAACAGCGCGCCACCCAGTCATCGTGGCGCATATCGGACAGATCGGGCGTGTGTCGCGTTGTGCTCACGCTGCTTTGCTGACGGGTGTTTCGGCGATGAGACGCCCCAGAATTTCGATACCTTCGCGGATACGCTCTTCGGAAACGGTGACAAAGCTCAGGCGCAGGGTGTTGCGTTTGGCTTCGGCACCGGCGTAGAACGGCTCGCCGGGCACGAAGGCCACGTTCTGTTTGATCGAGCGATCGAGCAGTTCGTAGGCATTGATGTGTTCGGGCAAGGTCACCCAGATGAACATGCCACCTTCGGGCCTGGTCCAGTGGGCTTCTTTGGGGAAGTATTGATCCATGGCGTCAAGCATGTAGCCGCACTGTTCTTTGTAAATATCGCGCACGGCCGGCAGATGGAAGTTCAGGAAACCGTCTTGAATGGTTTCGTAAACGGCCATTTGCGTAAGGGTCGCCGTGTGCAGATCGGTGGCCTGTTTGATTTGCACCAGTTTGGCGATGATGGCTTCAGGGGCCACAATGTAGCCCAGCCGCAGGCCCGGAGCCAGGACCTTCGAGAAACTGCCCAGCCGGATGACGGTTGCACCCGCTTCACGACCCAGGCCCAGCAAGCCAGGCAAGGCTTCGCCGGCATAACGCAGGTCACCGTAGGGGTCGTCTTCGATGATGGGCACGTTGGCCTGTGCACAGCGTTGCACCAGTGCCTTGCGACGTTCGAGACTGAGCGTGCGACCCGTGGGGTTCTGGAAGTTGGGCAGGGCGTAAATGAACCGTGCGCCGGCAACCCGTTCGTCGGTCAGGCCTTCGGGAATCAGCCCCTGATCGTCGGTGGGGACAGCCACATAGTCGGGCTCGAACAATGAGAATGACTGCAGTGCGCCCAGATAGCTGGGCGCTTCGACCAGCACTTTGCTGCCCGGATCGATAAACAGTTTGCCCAGCAGGTCAAGGGCTTGCTGGGACCCGGAAACGATAAGCACCTGGTTCGGGTTGACGTCGTTGGCGCCAACACGTTTCAGGTCTTGAGTGACCCATTCGCGCAGTGGTGCATACCCTTCGGTGGTGCCGTATTGCAGCGCCGCGCGTCCGTTACGGCTGAGCACGCGTTCGAAGGCCGCACTGATGGTGTCAACCGGGAAACCTTTTGCAGCCGGCAACCCGCCGGCAAACGAGATGATTTCGGGGCGTTCGGTAACCTTCAGGATTTCCCGAATGGTGGAACTGGTGATTTTTTGCGCCCGTAGCGAAAAGGTGTAAGGCTGGCTGTTGGGTGCGGCGCCGTCGTCGGCGGCCGTAAGGTGATTAGGGCTCGTCATCCCGTCGTATTCCTGAAAAAATAGAGCACTTAGCCTTCTAGGATACTGCAACTTTCTGTCGAATGCTTGCAGAACGGCCGGTCGCCCCAATCTATGGCGTGTCAGGCCTGTCGTCCTGCGTCCCGGCGACGGGTGGCAGGCTGCAAAAACAGCTAAAATCGTACATTCTTTAGGGGTGATTATTGTGCCTATTTATGCTTACAAGTGCAGCGCCTGCGGTCATGCCGAAGACGTTTTGCAGAAGATTTCCGACCCGTTGCTTACCCAGTGCCCGCAGTGCGGCCAGTCGACCTATGCCAAGCAGGTAACGGCGGCAGGGTTCCAGCTCAAGGGGTCGGGCTGGTATGTTACCGATTTTCGCGGGGGCAACAGCACGTCGGGTGGCAGTGCAGGCTCAACTTCGGCAGCTGCCGACAGCGCCTCTGCGTCGGCACCTGCGGCGCCCGCACCATCGGCAACGGCTTCTACGCCTGCCGCCGGCTGATTCCGCATGCGCCACTTCAAGCGCTACTTCATTACGGGCCTGCTCATCTGGATTCCGCTCGTCATCACCCTGTGGGTGTTGTCGCTGGTGTTTACCACCCTCGAAAGCGTGGTGCCGTCATTCCTGACGTCGCAATCCCTGTTCGGGGTCCGGATTCCCGGCTTTCAGTTGCTGTTGGTGCTGGTGGTGGTGTTCTTCAGCGGGCTGGCCGGGGCCAACTTCATTGGTCGGGCGTTTGTCGACCGTTGGGAACGCCTTCTGGGCAGAATTCCGCTGGTGCGTTCCATTTATAATTCGGTCAAGCAGGTCAGCGACACGGTTTTATCGCCCAGCGGGCAGGCCTTTCGCGAGGCTGTTCTGGTGCAGTATCCACGGCAGGGGGCCTGGACCATCGCCTTTCTCACTGGCACGCCCAGTGGTGAGGTGGCCGAACGGCTGGGGGGTGATTTCGTCAGTGTTTATGTACCCACCACGCCCAACCCCACGTCTGGTTTTTTCCTGATGATGCCGCGTGCCGATGTCCAGGTACTCGACATGAGTGTCGATGCGGCGCTGAAGTACATCGTTTCCATGGGGGTCGTGTCACCGGGTGCCATACGTCCCGAACTGGAGCACGCGGCCGTGAATGCAGCTGCGGCGGCCGCTGCTGTAGCCGCCACCAAAGGCCCCAAAGATTCGCCCTGATGCCGGGCCGCCACGAATCAAACAAATCTAATTTACGGAGTTCTTTTCATGCGTACTTGCTACACCGGTGAGGTTGGCAAAGCCCACCTGGGCCAGACTGTTACCCTGTTTGGCTGGGTTCACCGCCGTCGCGACCACGGTGGCGTCATTTTTATCGACCTGCGTGACCGCGCTGGCCTGGCCCAGGTGGTTGTCGATCCTGACAACGTGGCGGCCTTTGAAACCGCTGAACGCATCCGCAACGAGTTCTGCGTACGCATCACCGGCCTGGTGCGCGAGCGTCCGGCGGGTACGGTCAATACTGAACTGGCCTCGGGCGAGGTCGAGGTCTTGTGCCGTGAAATTGAAATCCTGAATGCGTCGGTAACACCGCCCTTCCAGCTTGATGACGACAATCTGTCAGAAACCACACGCCTGACGCATCGCGTGCTTGACCTGCGTCGTCCGCAAATGCAGCGCAACCTGATGTTGCGCTACCGAGTCTCCATCGAGGTGCGCAAATACCTCGATAGCCTGGGTTTTGTCGACATCGAAACGCCCATGCTCACCAAAAGCACGCCTGAAGGCGCACGCGACTACCTGGTACCGTCACGCGTCAATGCCGGCGAGTTCTTCGCGCTGCCCCAGTCGCCCCAGCTGTTCAAGCAAATGCTCATGGTGGCGGGTTTCGACCGTTACTACCAAATCACCAAGTGCTTCCGCGACGAAGACTTGCGTGCCGACCGCCAGCCTGAATTCACCCAGATCGATTGCGAAACCTCGTTCCTGAACGAATTCGAAATCCGTGAAATTTTCGAAGGCATGCTGCGTCATGTGTTCAAGTCGGTGCAAGACGTCGATCTGCCGGCGCAGTTCCCGACCATGACCTGGGCCGAAGCCATGCGTCGTTTTGGTTCCGACAAACCTGACATGCGTGTCAAGCTTGAATTCGTCGATGTCTCCGACCTGATGTCCGACGTTGATTTCAAAGTGTTTTCGGCACCGGCCAATGATCCGGCCTGCCGCGTGGTGGCCATGCGTGTTCCTGGCGGCGCCGAAATGCCTCGCAGCGAAATCGATGCCTACACCAAGTTTGTCGCCATTTACGGTGCCAAAGGGCTGGCGTACATCAAGGTCAATGATGCGGCCAATATCCCTGAAGGCTTGCAGTCACCCATCGTCAAGAACATCCATAATCAGGCGCTCACCCAGCTTATCGAGCGTACGGGTGCGCAAAGCGGCGACCTGATTTTCTTTGGTGCCGACAAGGCCAAGGTGGTCAACGATGCCATCGGTGCGCTGCGGGTCAAGATCGGCCACAGCGAATTTGGCAAGTCCAAAGGTCTGTTCGAGGCCGGCTGGAAACCGCTGTGGGTGGTTGATTTCCCCATGTTCGAATACGACCCTGAAGAAGGGCGTTATTTTGCGGCACACCACCCGTTTACCAGCCCCAAAGACGGCCACGAAGAGTTGCTTGAAACCGATCCGGCCAGTGCATTGGCCAAGGCTTACGACATCGTGCTCAACGGCTGGGAAATCGGTGGCGGTTCAGTGCGTATCCACCGTGCCGACGTTCAAAGCAAGGTGTTCCGCGCCCTGAACATCGGTGCCGAAGAGGCGGCCGAAAAGTTCGGCTTCCTGCTCGATGCCTTGCAATACGGCGCGCCGCCGCACGGGGGTGTGGCGTTTGGTCTCGATCGCCTGGTGACCATGATGACGGGTGCCGAATCCATTCGCGACGTTATCGCCTTCCCGAAAACGCAGCGGGCACAGTGTCTGCTCACGCAGGCACCCTCACCGGTCGACGAAAAGCAATTGCGCGAATTGCATATCCGCTTGCGCAAGACCGAAACGCCGGCGGCGTAAGCCGATCCAGGCCCAGTCCTTATGTCGGTCATTCGGGTCGTCAGCTACAACATTCACAAGGGCCGCTCTGCCACCGGGGCGCGCGAGTCCTTGTCCCAGCTGCGGTTGGGGTTGTACGGGCTGCGCCCCGATCTGCTTTTTTTACAGGAAGTGCAGGGGCGCAACCAGCGTCGCAGTGTGCTTGATGCCCAGCATGAATCGCTGGGTGCGGCATTGGGCATGGGGGTGTGCTACGGGTGTAATGCGGTGCGCACGCACACCGATCACGGCAACGCCTTGTTGTCGCGGTTCACGGTTCTGAACTACGAAAACGAAGACGTTTCCGATCATCGCCTTGAGCAGCGAGGTTTGCTGCATGCGGTCATCGACATCAAGGGCACACCGGTGCATTGTCTGGTGGTGCACCTTGGGCTGTTTGCGGGTGGGCGGTCACGCCAGATCCAGGCGCTGGTCGAACGCATCCGGCGTCTGGTGCCCGACGACGCACCATTGCTCATTGCCGGAGACTTCAACGACTGGAACAATCGTCTGGCACCGTTGTTCGTTGAACAATTGGGGCTGTACGAAGTCTTTTCCGTAGCACCGCACGCCGCCCGCACCGGGCCCCTGACCTTGCCGGCATCCATCAAGGCCTTGCGTCGCGGGCTGCGCATGTTCGGCAGCCATTCGGCGCTGGACGGGCAGCCTCGAGAGCTGGGGATGGACGGTATGGCGCGCACCGCGCTGCCGCCTCGCACGTTTCCGGCGGCATTCCCGTGGCTCCGGCTCGATCGTATCTACCAGCGTGGGTTTGCGGTACGCAGTGCCCGGGTGCTGCATGGCAAGCCCTGGTCGCAGTGGTCTGATCATGCGCCGGTTTTTACCGAACTTGAACTGCCGTGAGTCAACCCGGCCCTGAGCGCTACCCGGATTTTGTCCGGTGGCGTGCCGGCAACACTATCCGGCTGCTGCAGAACGGGGGGGAGTATTTCCCTGCGCTATTCGAGGCCATTGATACAGCGCGCTTCAGTGTCCACCTCGAAACCTATATTTTCAATCTCGATGACACGGGGCTCAAACTGCTGTCCCATTTGCGGGCGGCATGCAAGCGCGGCGTACGGGTCAGGGTGGTGGTCGATGGCTTTGGCAGTGCGCGTCACGCCCGGGTACTGGCCGGGCATTTCGAGCAGATGGGTGCGCGTTTCCGGGTGTATCGTCCCGAGCC
Source organism: Alcaligenaceae bacterium (assembly GCA_012744285.1). Classification (GTDB taxonomy): domain Bacteria; phylum Pseudomonadota; class Gammaproteobacteria; order Burkholderiales; family Burkholderiaceae_B; genus Neopusillimonas; species Neopusillimonas aromaticivorans. Next base: position 976 of record JAAYID010000231.1, on the reverse strand, counting down.
TGAAGGGGTCGAGTTTTATCGCTTCAGTCTGCGGCGTTTGCGTCGATTGCATCGCAAGGTTGTCGTGGTGGATCAGGGTGTGGCCTTTGTCGGCGGCATCAATGTGCTGGATGACCTGTTTGATGTGCCTGAAACGGGCGAGGGCCCGCAGCCGCGTTTTGATTTCGCTGTCCAGGTGAAGGGGCCGATTGTGCATGACCTGTTTCGCGCCCAGTCTGACCTCTGGATGCGCATGGCCTGGCGTCATCGCACTGACTGGCCGGCGTTTTACCGCAGGGTGCGGGGTTGGCGGCGGCGCCGTGACCAGATGCTGGCTCAACGTTCGCCTCCTGTGTCTGAGGGGGTGCGTGCGGCCGTTTTGTTTCGCGATAACGTGCGGTTTCGCAAGACGATTGAGTCTGCGTATATCGGGGCCATTTATCGGGCGCGTCACGATGTACTGATTGCCAATTCCTATTTTTTGCCCGGCAAAGCGTTGAAAACGGCCTTGCAGGCGGCCGCAGCCCGTGGGGTGCGGGTACGTCTGTTGCTGCAGGGGCAGTCTGAATATACCTTGCAGTTTCGGGCTTGCCGCAGTATGTATGGCCGGCTGTTGTCGCACGGCATTGAGATTTACGAATACATGCCGAGCTATCTGCATGCCAAGGTTGCGGTTATTGACGGACGCGCCATGGTGGGGTCGGCCAACATGGACCCGTTCAGCCTGTTGCTGGCCCGCGAAGCCAACGTGTATGTCGATGATGCCGGGTTCGCGGCACTGTTGCAGGCTCGTCTTGAGGCACAGCTGCATCAAAGCAGCCGGCTGGTTACGGCGCTGCATGATCAGCGCCGTTCGTGGTGGACACGGTTTCTGGACGCCTGTGCGCACCGGTTGGTGCGCCTTGGCGTTGCGATCACCGGACGCTCTGCAGAATATTGATCGCATGTCGCATGTCGCATGTCGCATGTCGCATGTCGCATGTCGCATGTCGCATGT
>JAAYID010000230.1 GCA_012744285.1 Alcaligenaceae bacterium | reverse complement strand
CCACGCCCAGCACTCGCAAGAACCCGAATGGTTCACCACCGCCCCCGTGGGCGCCGTCAAGAACCTGCTGGCCAAAACCGGCTGGTCGGTCGGCGACGTTGACCTGTTCGAAATCAACGAAGCCTTTGCCGTCGTAACCATGGCCGCCATGCGCGAACTGGACATTGACCACGCCAAGGTCAACATCCACGGCGGCGCAACTGCCCTGGGTCACCCCATCGGGGCGTCGGGTGCCCGCATCATCACCACACTGGTTGGCGCCCTGCGCAAAACCGGCGGCAAACGCGGTGTCGCCACGCTGTGTATCGGTGGTGGCGAAGCGGTCGCCATGGCCATTGAAATGGTCTAAGGGTTCCCCTGACCCGGTAACCGTGTTTGCCTGAACCCGGTAAACACCCGGCTTGCAGGTCAGGTCAAAACCGCGTACAGTGAATTCTGGCGTTTCTGACTTTTCCTGCAAGCTGCATCTTATGTACGACATTCTCGTCTACCTTTTCGAAAACTATTACACGCCTCAAGCCTGCCCCGAAGCCGATGTCCTGGCACACAAGCTGGCGGCCGCCGGTTTCGAGCACGAAGACATCGACGAAGCACTCGGCTGGCTGTACGGCCTGGCACAAACCACCGAACAGTGCGTGCAATTGGCACAGGCGCCGCAAAGCAACAGTACGCGCGTTTACACCCACCACGAATACCAAAGCCTGGGCAGCGAAGCCATTGGCTTCATCAGCTTCCTTGAAAGCTCGGGGGTGTTGCCGGCAGCGCTGCGCGAAATTCTCATCGACCGCGCCGAAGCCACGGCCGAATCCCCCATACCACTTGAAAAGCTCAAGATCCTGGCCTTAATGGTGCTCTGGAGCCAGGAAGCCGAGATCGATCACCTGGTGCTCGAAGAACTGCTCACCGACGACCGCAGCCGGTTGTCGCACTAACGCCGTTTCACCTCCATGTCTGTGCCGGCAAACGGCTATGTGGGGCGGTTTGCGCCCAGCCCCAGCGGGCCGCTGCACGACGGTTCACTGGTGGCCGCCATGGCCAGTTACCTTGATGCCCGGGCCTGCCGCGGGCGCTGGCTGCTGCGCATTGAAGACATTGATACCCCACGGGTAGTGCCCGGCGCTGATCGCGTCATCCTGCAACAACTGCAGGCACTGGGCATGCACTGGGATGGCGAGCCCCTGTGGCAGTCCCAACGGCTTGCCGCCTATCAGCAGGCTTTCGGACAATTGCAGGCGCAAGGCCATGTCTTCGGGTGCACCTGCACCCGGGCTCAGGTCGGCAAAGGGCCTTACCCCGGTACCTGCCGTAACGGGCTGCCCGATGGTGCCACCGTCCGCGCCTGGCGCTTTCGGGTACCCGACGGGAGCATCTCGTTCGATGACCGCTGGCTGGGTCCACAACAACACGATGTTGCCCGAGAGGTGGGTGATTTCATCATCCGGCGTGCCGATGGTCTGTGGGCCTACCAGTTTGTTGTGGTGGTTGACGACGCCTTCCAGGGCATTACCGATATTGTCAGGGGTGCCGACCTGCTGGACTCAACCGCGCGCCAGATCACGCTGGCCCAGGCCCTGGGCGTCACCTACCCGCGTATCATGCATGTCCCGCTGGTGCTTGACGACAACGGGCTGAAACTGTCCAAACAGAACCATGCCCGGCCGTTTGACACGGCGCAACCCCTGGCCACACTGAACCGGGCCTGGCAGCGTTTGGGCTTCGATGCCCTGTCTGATTTGCGCGATGTCGACGATTTCTGGGGAAGAGCCACACAACATT
>JAAYID010000229.1 GCA_012744285.1 Alcaligenaceae bacterium | reverse complement strand
CTCCAAGGCGTGCTGAACGCGGGTGGGGCCGGTACGGTTGAAGAAGGGCGTGCTTCGGGCAAGCCCAATTCGACTACGCTGGAACCGTATTCGCCTGAGTCTGGTGAGGAAGCTACGTCCGACAGCTACAGCTATGCCGTTACCATCAAAGCGGGAGTGGCTGATCCTGATAACGGAGAGTGGCTGAGTGATGTCGTCCTGACCGGTATTCCTGAAGGATTTGAGGTAGCGCTTGTCTCTGGCGATACTGGCGTAGAGCTAGTAGCCAATTCAGATGGAACTTGGACGCTGCAATGGAAGAGCGATGTAGACCCGTCTGACAAACAAAATGTCGATCTGACGCTCACCATTAGTCATCCTGACGGTAACGCGATGCGCGATGTCGAGGTAGATGCACAGGTTCAGGCTTTCGTTGCCAATGGGGATGAAACGGTATCGAGCGAATTTGCGAACGATAGCGCTATGGTTCAAGGCCTAGGTGGCGAGGGCGATACAACCCCTGAAGACGACACATCTGCAGAGGTGCCCGCAGGTGCTGACGGCAACGGCAACGGCAACGGCTCTGATAGCGGGCCTCCAGCACTGACGGGTAACGATCTTCTGACCAATGGCGACTTCACCGCATTTGCCAATGCCACCGCACACTGGAATGGCAATAATGACAAGGGCTATTCGGGCTGGACGATGACGGGCGATTCTTTTGGTGGCGACAAACACCGCATGACGAACTCAGCAAGTTTTGAAAGCGGGCCGTATGTCGGTGTCTGGCAAGATGGTGGTAAGTCCATGGCCTTGTCCCAAGACGTTTCAGGCCTGACGGGCGGTTCTGTACTTCAACTGCAAGTGGCTTGGAACAACCCAGATCACAAGTGGGACGATACTGGCAACGCCATGACTTTCCAAGTGCGTTTTGGCGACACGGTGTATATGACCGTCACAACGCCATCCAAGGGTGCAGACGTCCTTAATGTCGCGACCGTTACGACATATGGCGGGGCAGAGTCCGACATTTCAAGTGTCGAAACTTGGATGGGTGCGCCTGAGTCCAACGGGGGTAATAGCCGCGTGCCCAAGTCGGCCGCTGACTTTGAAACCATCAATCTGCGTTTGCCACCAGACGTACCGGCAGATGGGCAACTTGTACTGGAATGGATTCCTAGCGCTGAAGGGGGAACACTTACCGATGACTTCATGGTGCGGCAGGTCAAGCTTCTGGAAGCCGAAGTTGTCGATTTCGACGAAGGGGCCGGTGGCGAGGATGCTCCTGTCTATGAGCCCGATCTCACGGATACCGACCTGCTCCAGAATGGCGATTTCCAATCATATGCCAACGCTAACGAGCATGGTTACCAAGGCAATGTTTACGGGGGCTTTGCGGGTTGGAACGCTACCGGTTCTTTGATGGATAACGGCTGGTTGATGGCGGGTAAGCCTTACGTTGGCGTTTGGCAAGACAATGCTCAGGCTTCCACGCTCTCTCAAACGATTTCGGGTGTCACTGGTGGTTCGGTCGTGCAGCTCGACGTGGCTTGGAATAATTCCAACCACCAGCAGGCAGAATCCGGCAAATCCATGACCCTGGAAATCGCATACGCTGGCGAGGTCTATGCTCGTGTCGTCACGCCTCCGATTCTGTCGGGTGCCCATGACAACCCGCCAGCACTGGTGTCTGCCGATGGCGGGGCGTCGGTGAACATAGCAGAGATTGCCACTTGGGTTCCGGAAGGGACTTCTGCTAGTGGCGGATGGGTAACGCCTGACGGGCTTGCTGGTTTCCAGACGCTGGAAATTCGTCTGCCGGAAAATGTCCCAGAAGGCGGCGAGTTCGTTCTGCGCTGGGTGCCCGAGACTGCGGGTAGTGGCGGCATTGATGACCTTATGGTTGCCAACGTCAAGGTGATTCAAGCCGAACCTATGGCGGATGACTCCGACGGCGAATCCATGATGGCCATGCAGACGTTTGCAATGAGGTTCGACGATGATGATCTCGGCGACGATAGCCCGTCTGCTGAGGCCGGTACGTTGGATCTGCTCGTCACCGAAGATGACGATTGGCCAGATGCGTCAGAAGGTAACGGGTCTGCCGATGGTCAATCGGTATCGGTCGCTATCAATGGTGATGCGTCGTCCGGATCTTTGGACAGTGGCGAGGTTGGCCTGGCTGACATTCTCGATGGGTTCTCTGAGCATGAAGACCTGAATCAGGTTCTCGAGAATGCGCTGAAAACCGATGACGATGCCGGTTCAGACGCCGACAGCGACTCTCAAGCGTCGGCAGCCAGCGGTGTCGTAGCAGATGCAGGGTCGTCGGACAGCGAGGCATCTTCTGGTGCGCTGCACGCCAAAGGCGATTCAGACGCTGACATCATGGCTGCACAGCGCGAGTTGGCGCAGCAGATGATTGATGCGGGCAAGCAGGGCAACGATGTAATGTAACGTCGTAGAAGTACAAAACCGGCCACTTCACCGTGGCCGGTTTTGCTGTGTCTTTTCAGATGCCGGGTCGATCAGGCCGTCAGTGATAATCGCTTTCGCGTTGATGACGCACGGCCAACACGGTTACCGTCTCGGCGTCATCGATTTCAAAAAGCGCAATATAGCCGGCTGCGCCGAACGGGATCACCAGCTTACGTAAAAACGGCGAATCATCCGGCGCTTTACGACAGGTAAAAGGGTTATGTTCCAAGGTAAACAGGCCGGGGCGAATTGCATCAAGCGCGCGCTCTGCCAGCGCCCAGTCCGAAGGCTCTTTGTGAAGGGTGAATTCGTACAGCCTGACTAGATCAACTTCGGCCTCGGGGGTAAACCGAACCCGGTATGTCATGTGTTTGGGGTGTTGGACTTGGCCTGGACTAGCATTCTTTAAAGACGATCAAGCACGGTAGCCGCCTCGATATAGTGGCGGTTTTCATTTCAGCTCCAATGCGTTGCATTTGCGATTCATTATGCTCGATACATACGCTGTCGCACAGGCGTATTTATTCGATATGTTAAAATTATCATAACAAACTGTGCGGTGGTTCTCCAAAGGATTTTGATTTATGTCGCTTTCCAATCTGCTGGCCCGGGCGCATCCGTTGGTTGAAGCGCGCCTTCAGGATACCGCTTCCACCCCCCACATCTTTTTCTTCTCTCTTTCCGATGGTCAAACCCGCGCCAATGTTTACCGTGGCGCCGGGGCTTCCTTCCGGCAAGCTTGGCAAGACGGCGTGGCCCTCTGCCAGCGCGAAGCCCAGCGCAATAATCTGGCGGTACGCTGGTTGCGCATTGATTGGGTTACTGGCATCCAGCCCACCACTTGGGGCGAGCTCGCGGCTCGGCTGGCCGTTACCAAGCGTAATTATTTCCGGTTGGGCTTGGCGCTAGATGCAGACCTGCGACTCGCCTTTCTGGAGCAAGAGCTCAACGCCAATGCCATGCTTTACCAGGGCGCCAACACACCGGCAGCGGGGTTGAATGAAAAGAATTTTCTAAGTTATGCAAAGCGGCGTTTTGGTCAAAAAGTAGAGCTGGACTTTTCCCCACAGAGCCCGGTTCATGTTTTCACCCATGACGGACTGTTCTTGGTCGAAGACACCGGGTTGGCCGCATTGCCGGAAGGCCGTGCACCCGTTTGGCTGCCTGGCCCCGGCAAGACCGATCTAAGCTGGCGCGACCCGGCAGCTCTGAACGCCGGTCGCCGTCAGATCAAAAAATTGAACCAAAAACAGGTCTACGCGCTGATTGATAGCAGCGCCAGTTTTCTTGCCCGTCAGGTCAAGAAAACCGGGCAGTTTATCTATGGTCATTTTCCGTGTTTTGGGCGTGAAATTCCTACTTACAACAGTTTGAGACACGCCAGTTCGGTATATTCCATGCTGGAAGCGTGGGAGCTGACGAGGGATGGGGCCCTTCTTGAGGCCATTCGCCGGGCCCTTGCTTACTTGACGGGCACCCTGATCCGGCGTTACCCGCAGCCCGATGGAACGGCATTGTCTTATAACGTTGACGTTAACGGAGAGATCAAACTAGGCGCTAATGCAGTCAGCTTGTTGGCTTTGGTGAAGTATGACGAACTGACAGGCGATACACAGCATCGGGCGCTGATGGAAGAGCTTGCTTTGGGTGTTGCGCGAATGCAAGATTCCAAAACGGGTGGTTTTGTTCATGTGCTTAACGCTGACGACCTGACCCTGAAAGAAGCGTTTCGTATTGTCTATTACGACGGTGAGGCTGCGTTTGGCCTGATGCGTTTGTATGGCCTGACCGCTGATCCTCGCTGGATCGAGATTGTTGAAAAAGCTTTCGATTACTTCATAGCAGCAGAGCACTGGAAGCACCATGACCACTGGTTGTCGTATTGTGCCAATGAGCTGACGTTACATAAACCGGAAGAAAAATATTTTCGATTTGGCGTGCAGAATATCGCGGGTTATCTGGATTTTATTCTTCAACGCGAAACCACCTACCCGACACTGCTGGAATTGAGCATGGCATTTGAAGCTATGCTGCGTCGCATAGAAAGTGATTTTCCGGATATGCGGCATGTGCTGGATGGTCTGGATATTGACAAGTTTTATAGGGCGTTGCACCACCGCGCACATTATTTGCTGAACGGTTTTTTCTGGCCAGAACAGGCCATGTATTTTGCGAAACCAGCTGCTGTGGTTGGAAGCTTTTTTATACGTCATCATACTTTTAGGGTGCGTATTGATGATATTGAACATTATCTTTCGGGGTATGTCGCGTACTACAAGATGCTGGGACGAGGAGGGGGGGGGGATCAAGGTAAGACGCCACTTTTTATGCAAGAGGCAGAAATGTCAGTCGCTGGGGGGGCGATGATGCGGACGGACATAGCCGTCGACCGCAATAGCATTGGTGTACTAATGTATCCTCTCAGCCCCAAGGGTTTTCGAGAGGTGGAGGCCTACGCTGCTAAAGCTGCACAGCATGGGCTAACGGTAGTTTATCTGTCCTACCGAAATCCGGGCATCGAATCAAACCGTATTGCTGGCTATTTGTATAAACACGGGCGGTGGTTGCCCGGCTATTACTTGCAGCCAGCCATTATTGATAACGCACCGCCGCGCGATGTCAATGAACGATCATGGTTCGAGCTGCTCGGAACACACTCGTTCATGACCTGCAATAAGCTTGGTGGCAAGGATGTTACGCTACCCCTGCTAGCCGCAGACGAACGTTGCGAATTGTATATGATCCCTTCTGCCGGGCTGTCGCAAGTCAGTCTACAGCAGTTTTTGAATAGATACGGCTGTGCCATCATTAAACCGGTCCGCTCGAATCGGGGCCGCAATGTGTTCTTGTTGCGCCGATGCGATGATGGGCTGCACGTCAACGTCATTACCAGGGAAGGTCAAAGTCTGCTGGATGAGGTGGCATTGAGCGATTTTGTGAACAGCCGAAGTGAGTCTGCTTGGCTTGTGCAACGCTATGTCCCGTCTATCGATTCTCAAGGCAGGGCATTTGATGTGCGTGTTGCCCTATTCCGTGCCGACAAGGGGGAGTGGCGCATCGCCCGTTCTTATGTACGCTTGGGTGGTAACCCAGTTACCTCAAATCTGGCCACCGGAGGTAGTGCATTGGACGCTGGCGAATTTCTGGCTACGTTCTACTCTCTGGAGCAAGCCAAAGCGCTAACGGAACAGTTTGAAATTGCGGCTCAAGTTATTGTTGAAGTGTTACAGGAGAATTATCCTTTTTTGATAGACGCATTAGGGTGCGACTTTGGGATTGCCGATGGTGAGATTTATCTTTTCGAAGTTAACTCTTATCCTGGTATAAAAGGATGTCTGCAAGCGGCGACTGATGCAAAAGTGGCTTTCCATTGTTCGTTGTTACGGGTATTTCAAAACTCTTCACGTACAAGTTTTCGCAACAACAGGGTATTTAAGGACCTCTGGTAAACGATTGATCTCGTTATATGAGTTTGGTTTCAGCATTTTTCGCATTTTTATTGGCAATCCTCAGTTTTGCGAGCAATGCAGAGGCTTGCTCACGTAATGTCCAGTCGCTTCCAGGCAAGTGGGAAGAGCTTCGTAAAGATGAGTTTATCGTTCAGTATGCAGTAGAGGGTGAGCATGTTTTGCACGATTTCACTGATACAAAAGGCGACGGTGTGCCGGATATTGTGTCGGATGCGACGACGCAGTTAATCGTAATGCGCGACATGCTCGTTCTGCTTGGTTTTCAGCTGCCTCTTGCCAGTGATCGTTATAAGTCTCAAGGCGTTGATCGAATTCTGGTTCGATTTCGAGAGCTTGATCGTCTTAACGGCCGTGCATTTGACGAAGTGCGTCGTTTATCTTCAGGCGAATGTGTGATTATTATCGAGTTGGGAACTCGTTATAAAAGTGGTAACTTGACGCCCGCCCATGAGTTATTTCATCAAGTTCAGAACGGTTACACACCATTTAAGCGCCCATGGTTTTATGAGGGTACAGCACGCTGGTCGGAAACAGTACTCGGTGCTCCTCTCAGCACTCCCGCTTCGTTGCCTAATAGTGATGCCTCTCGCGATGCGGTGTGGTCCCAGTCTTATGCTGCAGTGTCCACTTGGTATGGTTTGATCGAGAAATGTGAGGAACATCTGACAAGCGTTTCAGTACCAGATAGCCTGCGTAGCGTGTATTATCGTAGCGGCCGTCCTGTGCTAGTAGACGAGTTGATTCCAGGTCATCGTTATATCCGATATGTTCTAGAGCAGCTTGGTCAGTTGGGTAATCTGGTTACCCAAGAGTCTGGGCTTGTACAGCATCGTTGGCCAGAGAGCGTCCAACGTGATACGTCTCACGATTCAGACATATGGTCATCACTTGGAGATGCGTGTCGAAGGGTATCAGGCTAATTTTTGTCTGATAATGTGGGTGTTTTTACAAGCTAAAGCATCTGCTCTGGCATCCATTGTCTTTTCCCTCCACATTGTTTACAACACGGCCTATGCCTCTTGCCCTAGCCATTCGTCGTGTTGGTGCCCATATCGCCCTGGTTCTTACCACGGCGATACTGGCGTTTGGTGTATTGGCGGCAGCTGTTGCCGTTCAGCTTGATGAAAACCGGTTATTGCAGCTGGCCAAGTCCCGGTATGGCAAGCCTGGTGAGCAAGCGGTTACCGAATGGTTGTCAGTGCTGCAGCAGTCTGCCAATTTGTCCGAAGCCGAAAAACTGCGTACGGTGAACAGATTTTGGAACTCGACGGTACGCGGGGTGGATGACATTGTTTTGTGGAAAAGCACAGACTATTGGGCGACCCCGCTTGAAACCCTGGGAAAGCGTGCCGGCGACTGTGAAGATTACGTTATTGGAAAATATTTTTCGTTGCTCAAGCTGGGCGTTCCCGCCGAAAAATTGCGTCTGATCTATGTGCGTGCTCTGTTGAACGGGAAAACGGTTGCGCACATGGTGCTGGGTTATTACGAAACCCCTTCGTCTGACCCCTTGATTCTTGACAGTCTGACGTCATCCATGGCGCGAGCCAGTGAGCGTAGTGATTTGACACCGGTGTTTAGTTTCAATGGGCAAGGTATCTATGTTGGCGGGCAGGCGCGTTCAGTTGACGGTATCAGCCGTTGGCAAGGTCTGCTGAATCGAATGAAACAAGAGGGGGTCGAGCCCTAATATTGGGGCCGGTGCCTGCTGAATGGCGTACGAATGAATCATGTCTTTGCTTAAACAGCTTTTGCTTAGCGTTACCGTTGCGATCATTGTCATTATGGCGG
>JAAYID010000228.1 GCA_012744285.1 Alcaligenaceae bacterium | reverse complement strand
TGCGTGGGTGCGTGTTACTACTCATTGATAGTGTATTGACAATAGCTACACGGCCGAACAACGCCTACCCATCGAAGTTGGTCGTGTTGGCTTCCGGGTATAGATTCGGAAGCAAAATGTGCAGATGCTTTAACGGCAAGTTAAATTGCAAGGGTGCGTTGTGCGCCTGGCTTGCAATGATTTCTTCCTTGAGCAGGGCCGAGATCAGATATCTGGCCGAGCGTTCACCCAGTCCCGTCATTTTTGCAAACTCTGAACGGGCCAACGGCCCCGCCGCAAACAAATGATACACAGGTAAAAAAGCTTCTTCCCTGATGTTTTTGATTTGCGCCGAGCAAAGAGAAACAAGAACCTTGATTCTTGATTTCATGCTGTCAAGATCGAGCATTTTTTGCTGAAATTCAACCTGGTCTTTACATGTGCTGATAAACACCTGGGCCCAATTGACAAGCGCCCGCTCGGAAAGATTGCCTCTGCCGTCGTAATCGCCCTGACGCAACTGATCAGCATAGGCCATGGCGCTGTAATACCCGTTTTCTTTGTTCAGGCTTCTGGCCAGGCCCCGATTGACCGACCAAAGCCCTTGGGTGATTGGAAGAAGCGCTAAATGTGTCTGAAGGCGAGCCGCTCTGCCGTTGCCGTCAATAAAAGGATGGACCCAGGCCAGCCGATGGTGAGCCAAAGGCGCGACAACGAGGCGTTGGGCATCTGTCCATGCCCTGTTGTATTGAAGCTCCCAGGCGGCCAAAAACGAATTCAGGCTCTCGAATGAAGGCGCAACGTGACGCCCTACCTGTACGTTTGCCTGCCTGAACTGTCCTGCCCCAATGGTTGTTCCATGGTCGCGCTTGTCTTCATCGGGCAAGCGTTCATAGATGTTTGCGTGGCAGGCTTTGATCACTTTTACAGAAAAAGGGTGGTCACGGGCGTCCACATTATCTTCCAGGGCCTTTTCTGCCTCAATGTGGGCCAATGCGATGCGCTGTTTCTTGGCGACATCAGGGTTGTCTGAAAAGTCTTTGCGTAATGCCCGGTCGATGTTGGCCGGATGCGTGCTTTGCCCCTCGATCAAGTTGCTGTAATACGAGTTCATCGAGCGGACAAGCCGACGAATCTGGGAAAGAGAGGTGGGATGTGCAGCCTGAGTCAGCGCATAAGATTGCGCAACAACCTGCCTGGCCTCATCTTCAAGCCGGCTAAAAGCGGCGTCAGAGGGCATAAGGGGCGTAAATTGCGATGGATGGCTATACATGGGGCAACCGTGATTGTTGGTGCTTGCGATAAGACGCGGATAGTTGACGGTGTTTGATGACGGCGTCAGCATGCGACAAGATTTCAGGTTTTTTGCCGGTTAAATTGCCGTATTTAATGCGTTTTATCTTAGACCATAAAATATTGATATGCAATGAAATTTCTATATAAGTCAGTCAATTTAACAGCCGAAAATTCGAAATATTTTGCCGGTTAATTTGCCAGTTAATTTGCCGGGTTGAAGGTAATACTCATTGATAGTGTATTGACAACAGCTACACGCCACCCTATGATCTGTGTATTAGTTGTGTATACATTTTGGGGTCACCATGCGCGCAGCTTCCATCAATTTACGAGCCTTGCCAGAGCAGCGTGATCTTATTGATCATGCGGCAAGTGTGTTGGGCAAAAACCGCTCTGACTTCATGCTGGAAGCGGCCTGCGAACGGGCGCAAGCCGTGTTGCTTGATCAGGTGTTTTTCGGGCTGGATACACAGAAGTTTGAACAGTTCACGGCGATGCTCGATGCTCCGCCGCGTGCCAACGAGGGGCTTGAGCGCCTTATGGCTGTCAAAGCGCCTTGGCTCCACAAGCAGTAATGACCTTGCTGCTATCAGCGCCGCAACCACTTGGTGCTGTTCATCAGTCGGGTGATTTTGATTGTGGCGAGCCCACCCTGAATGAATGGCTTAAACGCCGTGCAATGAACAATCAGTTGGCCGGCGCAAGCCGTACTTTTGTTGTTGTCGATCAAGACGACAAGGTTCGTGGTTTTTATGCTTTAGCCGCAGGTGCGGTTTCTCACCAGGTTGCGACCAGTTCGGTTCGTCGCAATATGCCTGACCCTATCCCCGTTCTGGTGCTTGGCAGGCTTGCGGTTGACCGGCAGGCCCAGGGGGTGAAGTTGGGGGCTGCCCTGTTGCAGGATGCGGTCAACAGGGCAGTCGTGGTATCGCAAAATACCGGTGTACGTGCACTGCTGGTTCATGCGCTTCATCAGCGTGCCCGACAATTCTATGAATACTACGGCTTTCAAGAATCGCCTCATCACCCCCTGACGTTGATGCTTCGATTGAATGGTGCCAGGTCGTGATTCGGCCGGAGGGCGGACAACGTACGACCTATTGATTCAAGCGCTAGCCATTAAAAAGTGGCATTCCCGTGCAGCAAAGAAGCGCGCTAATCATCTGCTTTCCAGCGGCCTTGAAGGCTATACGGGCTGATTTCCGAGCTTTGATCAGGCGGTATGCCCGGACACCCCTCCATTCGGCTTTCTGATGAGCCGCCCAGCACGTTTCCGGTTATTGATCCGTCAAAATTCAGAATCAGTTCAACCTGGCTCTGCGTTTTGTTCATAATCTTGCCCGTGCACCCGGGTAGCGAAAATTCGCTGTAAATGCTGTCTGCCCAACGCCCTGTGATTTTGTTGTCCTTGATCAGGCCTTCAAAAGAACCCACCCTTCTTCCATTCTGATAGGCGGCTGTCAGATCAATGGGGCCGTTGAAATAAGCGCTGACCTCACCCTCTTTGATGATGTACTTTTCCTGGAAAACAAAGCCCGGAAACTCAGTCGCCCACGAGGTAATTTCGACGCTGAAGTTTGAAGGAAAAAGCGGGATACTTTTGCCCGGATCGCTTTGAGCCTTGGCGGGTAGGTCGAAGTCGGGCAGCTTGCCTGCCGAGAACTGGGTCTCGCTGTTGTCGCTGCTGCCGGCAGGGATGTCGTAGCCATAATCGCGGGCCGCCCGGGCTTTTTCTTGCTCGCCTTTGGCGGTGGCAGCCTGCTGGGCCTGGTCAGCCAGGAAGTCGTCGCGGTTTTGCCGGGCCTGGTTGCTGTACCAGGCTTTGTCTTTGGCGAAGAAGCCTTCGGTGGTGGCGCTGAACCAGTCTTTGACCGAATCAGACCCCATGGCCACGGAACTGACGACGGCGCCGCCCACGCTGCCGACGACCCCGCCCACGACACTCCCGACAACGGGGCCAACAACCGGCACCCAGGCACCGGCGACGGCCCCGACGTAGGCAAACAGTTTGCCGCCGGCCAGCGCGCCGCCGGCAATCGTGACGTTGCTGACGGCGCTGTGCAGGACCACGGTGCCGGCACCGGTTGTATTGCCTTCGTAAAGATTGCCCAGCAG
>JAAYID010000227.1 GCA_012744285.1 Alcaligenaceae bacterium | reverse complement strand
GGCAATGCGGTTGTGGTCAAACCCGCCGAAATCACCCCCTTGATGGCGCTTGAACTGGCTCGTATTTGTGATGAGGCGGGTCTGCCCAAAGGCCTGGTCAGTGTTGTTCCTGGCAAAGGGTCGGTCATCGGTGACCTGATCACCCGTCATCCTTTGGTACGTCGGGTTTCGTTTACCGGTGGGACTTCGGTAGGCCGACACATTGCGGGCATCGCCGCCAACAAGTTCATGCCGGCCTCGCTGGAGCTGGGGGGGAAGTCGCCCACCATGGTTCTGGACGATGCCGACCTTGATCATGCCGTGGCGGGTGTCCTGTACGGCATTTTCAGTTCCTCGGGCGAGTCGTGTATTGCCGGGTCGCGCCTGTTTGTAGCACGTTCCATCTATCGTGAATTCGTCCATCGCCTGGTCGCTGGTGCCAGGCAATTGCGTGTGGGTGACCCTGCCAGCGAGTCAACCCAGATGGGCCCACTGATCAGTGAGAGCCACCGTGCGGCGGTCGAACGTTATGTCAATATCGGCCTGGAAGAGGGGGGGCATATTTTATGTGGTGGCGAGCGCCCAAAGGGTGGTCTTTACGATAAAGGCAGCTATTACCTGCCAACGATCATCGAGGGTCTCGATAACCAGAAAACCATTTGCCAGGAAGAAATTTTTGGCCCGGTGCTGGTGGTGATGCCGTTTGACGATATCGATGACCTGATTGTTCAGGCTAACGACAGCGTTTATGCCCTGGCTGCAGGTATCTGGACGCGTGACTACAAGAAAGCCTGGTCACTGGCCAAGGCCGTCAAGGCGGGTAACGTCTGGATCAATACCTACAAGATATTTTCTATTTCGACGCCGTTTGGTGGCTGGCGTGACAGCGGCCTTGGCCGTGAAAAGGGTCGCGAAGGTATTTTGCAGTACATGGAACAAAAAAGCGTGTACTGGGGCATGAACGAGCAGCCGCTGCCCTGGGCCGGCGTTTGAAAGCGACAGGGTTGGGCCGGTTGGGTTTCAATGGACGTTTACCGGCCCGTCGATGAACGCAATCAGAATTAAGGAATGACTATGGATGTGATCGGGATTGATGAAATAACCTATGGTGCCGACGATTTCGACACCTGCCGCCAGTTTTTCACCGACTGGGGGTTGACCCTGAGTAATGAAACGCCTGAGCAGCTGACGTTTTCGACGCTCAACGGCTGTCTGGTCAACGTGGTGAAAACCACTGATACGCGTTACCCGCCCGCCATCGAGGCAGGCCCCACCCTGCGTCATGTGGTGTGGGGTGTGTCGTCTGACGATATTGTTGACCGCTTCGCCGGCCGTCTGGCTGATGTGCCGGGGTTCAGTCACGAAAACGGTCGGGTGTCATGCATTGACCCTAATGGCATGCTGGTCAGTTTCCAGAAAACACGCAAGCGTTATGTTTCCGTACAGTGTGGCGAGTCAAATACCTGGAACAGCAAGCCGCGCATCAATGCGCGCAGCCCTGTATACGAGCGAGCTCAACCCATAGAGGTCGGCCATGTGGTGTTCTTTGTCAGCGATGTCGCGGCTGCCGAAACGTTCTATACCGAAAAATTCGGGTTCGTTGCTTCTGACCGTTACCCCAACCGTGGTACCTTCATGCGTTGCGATGCCGATGGTGGC
This sequence comes from Alcaligenaceae bacterium, assembly GCA_012744285.1. Taxonomy (GTDB): domain Bacteria; phylum Pseudomonadota; class Gammaproteobacteria; order Burkholderiales; family Burkholderiaceae_B; genus Neopusillimonas; species Neopusillimonas aromaticivorans. The sequence goes on along the minus strand of JAAYID010000227.1, from coordinate 2,707 downwards.
CACCATGACCTGTTCCTGCTGGAAACACCCGACAAGAAAGTGGGCTTGAATCACGTGGCGTTTGCGGTGCGAGATATTCACGAAGTATTTGGCGGTGGCCTGCATTTTGATCGCTGCGGCTGGAAAACCCAACTGGGCCCAGGTCGGCATCCGATTTCATCCGCGTATTTCTGGTATTTCGTGAACCCGGCGGGTGGTCTGATTGAATACTATGCCGACGAAGACCAGCTGACCGAAGACTGGGAACCCCGTGAGTTCGAACCTGCGCCAACGCGGTTTGCGGAATGGGCGGTTGACGGTGGCCTGGATGGCAACACCCGTCGTCAGAAAAACGTGGCGGCGCCGGAAGGGAAATTTCTGACCGACCGCAAGTAAACACACAAAAGCTAGTGGCTTCAGAAGGCCGTGTGGTTCCAGGAAAGTCTGGAACGCATGGCCTTATTTATGACCGGTTAGTGTGCTGTTAACTTTGATACGGTCATCCGATGACAGGCCATTGACATAAAAAAACCGGGTAAACGCAATTGGCGTTACCCGGCTTAAACTCAAATCTACGGTACTGCAATACTGCTTGATTTACTGCGTGTATCACACACTAATCAGCGGATAAAACCGGTCGGGCAATTGCTCGACCGGGTTATACACGATGATTAGAAGTTGTGGCGCAGGCCAGCCATGAAGGCTGTCTGGTTCGAGCCACCCAAAGGTGTCAGCTCGCCAGGCGAAGCGCTGTTGGCCAGGCTGTTGGCGATACCTTTGTTGTTGACGTAGGCAGCCGATGCGTAAACCGAAGTGCGCTTCGACAATGCGTATTTCACGCGAGCAACATACAACCAGGACTTCGAGCTTTCAGGAGCGTTCTTGAAGTTGATGTAGTTGACCGAACCGTCGATGGTAACAGCAGGTGTCAGAGCGTAAGCAGCACCCAGCGACCAGAGGTCGGAGCGGTCGCCCAAGCTGAAGCGGTTGGCAACGCCGTTGCTGCCGTAGGCCAGTGAGCTACCAACGTTGCCGTCAGTTTTGCGGTTGATGTAAACCAGACCAAGTTTCAGGGCATCAAATTTAGCCCAGGCGTTGAATGCCAGACGACGGTCTTCATCTTGTGTTTGTGTCAGGCCAGTACCACGCCAGTTGACGTTCGTAGGCGGGTTGAGATCGCTACCCTTCAGGACGTCCCAAGCCACGTTGACGCCCCAGTTGGCGGCGTCGTAACCCAGCATGGCGCTGTAGGACGAGCAAGCATTTTCTTGACCGTAGTTCACACCGCAACCACCAGCTGTGTCGCGACCTTTAGCGTAATGAGCACCTACGGTTACGCCGGAGAACGTGCCACGGTAAGTGATGGCGTTGTCCTGACGACGATCGGGGATGTAGTTGTCAAGGCCGCCGATACCGTGGGCGTTGGGGCCCATGATGTCGGAGTTGAGCATGGACCAGAACAGCATGCTGTACTGACGACCCAGAGCGATTTGACCCCAGTCACCCTTCAGACCAACCCAAGCTTCACGACCGAACAGACGGCCACCTTGGCCAGATACGCCCGTATTGGGGTTAAAGCCGGATTCCAGTTTGAAAACGGCTTCCAGGCCGTCGCTGATTTTTTCGGAACCGCGCAGACCCCACATGGAAGGCCATGAGTTTGTTGCTGTGGTGAAACCGGTGTAATCGTTTTCATGCAAACGGGCACCAGGAGTACCGAGTGTGCCAGTTGAGCTGCCGATGTTTGTTGTGTAGTGAACGGCTGTATCGATAACGCCGTACAAAGTCACGCTGGTGCCTTGGGCAGATGCCAGCATGGGGAATGAGAGGGCCAGGCCCGCTGCGAGTGCTTTTAACTTCATTGGTTAGTTCTCCAACGTTGATGAAAATGTATGCCGTATGGCGGCACTGTTTTAGTAATGCAACTAACTGTGTCACTTTACTACGTACTGTAAAACCGACGCATCAAGAATCTTTTGTGTCGGACCCGGGATACGGGTGACAACCGTGCAAAAACAAAAAGTGGAAACCCCCTGTGCTGCATTTGCCGATTCGACGTATTGGCTGGGTAGCGCTACGTTTCTTGATCGTTGGACTGAGTGTAAAAAGACAGGAATGTGACGACGATAAGGGTAAACCCTTTTTTGCTCACATTTGTGTTGAATTAACAACGTTTGGTCGTGATTTTTATTATTAATACAGGGACACAGCCGCACAGGTGGTGTTTTTAAACAACAAGCTAGCGGCGACGAAGCATGACCGCAGCACTGACCAAAGCCAGTACGGCGAACAGACCCAGGGCCCAAAGGGCATATTCAACCCCTAGCAAATGGACTCTGGCGTCCATGCAGGTGGCATAGATACCGAATAACCAGGGCACAGAGGCATCAAGTCCGCTTTCGACCATGAATCGGTCGGCAAAAGTTCGATCACACGAAAACATCAGTGCAGCGACACTGTATTGATACCACGCTGAAATGATCCCGCCCAGGCACAACAGCAGCGAGAGTACCGAACCGGCACGTTGCAGCTGCCCGTTTGGCTGTCCCAGGCTGGCCAGCACGGCAACGACAGCAATGACTAGAAAGATCAGCCGTTGAAAGACGCACCAGGCGCATGGACGCATGTCAAAAACGTGCTGCGAGACGAGCGCGATGGCGACAGCGCCCAGGCTGGCCAGAGCAATCAGACGAAGAAGGGTGCGGTTAGAAGGCATGAGTTGAAGGTG
>JAAYID010000226.1 GCA_012744285.1 Alcaligenaceae bacterium | reverse complement strand
TCGGCGCTGGTATTCGCTCACTTCAGTCTTGAAGCCTTGCGCCAGTTGCGCCAGGAAACTGTCATTGATGTCTGATCCTTCTCGAGGTAATGGTATGTCTGTTTCTTCAGTGCCGCGCGTGCGCCTGATTATCGTTGGCGATGAAATCCTGTCGGGGCGTCGTCAAGACAAGCATTTTGTCAAAATGATCGAATTGCTGGGTCAACGTGGCATGCAGCTTTCTGGGGCCGAGTTTGTTTCCGATGATCGGGCCAGCATAGCGGCGGTGCTGGCACGCAGTTTTGCCACCGATGACATCGTCTTCAGTTGTGGCGGCATCGGGGCTACCCCCGATGACCAGACCCGGCAAGCGGCTGCTCAGGCCCTGGGGGTTGATCTGGCGCTGCACCCCGAGGCTGAACGTCTGATTGTCGAGCGGTGTGCCGATAACGAGAAAAAAGGCCTGGGCAGTGCTGACATGTCGTTGCCCGAGAACCAGCAACGACTGCAAATGGGGGTTTTCCCGGTGGGTGCTGAAATCGTTCCGAATCCGTATAACAAGATCCCCGGGTTTTTTATCCGCAATCACACGTTTATGCCGGGGTTTCCCGTGATGGCCTGGCCCATGATGGAATGGACGCTCGATACCCGCTATCGCCATCATCATCATCAGGTGGTGCGTGTTGAGCATTCATTTCTGGTGTTCGGGTTACCTGAATCACGCATTACGCCGGCACTTGAGGCCCTCGAAGCGCGTTGGCCGGGCGTCAAGGCATTCAGTTTGCCCAGCATGGGGGGCGAAGGGCGCCCGCACATTGATCTCGGGGTAAAAGGCGAGCCCCTGGCGGCTGCTGAAGCGCTTGCTTTCCTTAAAGATGCGGCACAGGCTGCGGGTGGAACCCTTACCCCCTGAGCATGTTAGCGGGCATTGTTGCACGAGTCGTTGCGCTCGGGTAGTTGCCCTGGCCACCGGTCGGCTGCTGCTTTGTGGTAAAAAAACCGCTTGCCAAAGCACAAAATATTTTCATAATATGGGAATGTTGCGTCGCATCATGAGCAGGCATGTCTATAGTTGATCCAAATCCTCTTAGGCCGGTAGCCAAACCAGCCAGTGTTGCCGATTCGCCGATCGCCATCCAGGTTCTCGAGCGTGCCATGCTGTTGCTCGATGTCCTGGCGCACCAGGCCGAAGCGGTACCCCTCAAGATTCTGGCGGAAAAAACCGGCCTGCACACCTCAACGGCCCATCGTATCCTGAATGATCTGGTGGCAGGCCGCTATGTTGAACGCGTTGACAGCGGTCTGTACCGTCTGGGCATGCGTCTGCTGGAACTGGGTTCGCTGGTTAAGGGGCGGCTCAATGTGCGTGAGGTCGCCGTCGAACCCATGCGTGACTTGCATCAGTTGACCGGTGAAACGGTGAATCTTTCGGTGCAGCAAAATGATGAAATTGTGTATGTTGAACGCGCCTGGAGCGAGCGTTCCGGCATGCAGGTTGTACGTGCCATTGGGGGGCGGGCGCCCCTGCACCTGACGTCAACCGGCAAGCTTTTTTTGTCGGTTTCCGACCCGCGCCAGGTCAAGGCCTATGTCATGCGTACCGGTCTTGCCGGCGCCACACCCAACAGTATTACGCAGGCCTCCAGGCTTGAGGAAGAACTGGCGCTGGTTCGTCGCACCGGGTATTCGCGCGATAACGAAGAGCTCGAGTTAGGCGTGCGTTGTATTGCCGCAGGGGTTTACGACGATGCCGGCAACCTGCAGGCCGGTCTTTCAATTTCTGCGCCCGCCGAACGTTTGCGTGAAGAATGGATTGATCTTTTACTCAAGACCGCTAACCGTATCTCGGCTGCCCTGGGCTTTGAAAGTGCATCAGCAGCCAGGCATAACGGCGTTTCCCCTTGAATATTGCACTGCAATAAAAAATTCATTGACACTTTGTTTTTAAAGGGTTAAATTTGAATTGTGCATTGCAACATAACCCTGACATAAAGGAAATCACCATGAGCGCAATCCCCCAACAACTGTTCGACAACCAGAAAGCTTCCCTCGACAAGATCCTGGCTGCTCAGGGTTTGATTTTCGGTGGCTTTGAAAAGCTGGTCGACCTGAATCTGAAAGTCATGAAGGCAACGTTTGAAGACGTCGCCCAGAAGTCACATGAAGCTGTCGAAGTCAAAGACCCCCAGGAAGCCGTCGCATTTACGTCCAGCCTGATGCAGCCCGGTGCTGACAAGGTTATGGCCTACGGCAAGCATGTATATGACATCGTTTCATCGGTTCAAACCGAATTGACCCGTCTGGCCGAAGAGCAGCTGTCACAAGGCCAGCACCAGGTTCATGAAGCCATCGAGCAGCTGGCCAAGAACGCACCGACAGGTACTGAAGGTGCAATCGCCCTGCTGAAATCTTCGGTTGCATCGGCCAACAGCGCCTATGAAACCGTTGCCAAAGCGGCCAAACAGGCTTCCGAAGCAGCTGAGTCAAACATTACTGCCGCGACCAACGCAACGTTCAAAGCAGCTACTGAAGCCGCTGAAGTCGTCAAGTCGGCAACACCGCGTCCTGCAGCACGTCCCGGTAAAACGTCTTAATCGGCGCCCCATTGCCGAATGGGTTCAGGCGTAATGCCTGAACCGGCCAAGCCAGCGCCCAGCAAAAAGCCCGTCAGAACATGACGGGCTTTTTGCTTGAGTGTCAACGACATCTGCCCAATGTTACCGGTTCGGTTCAGAGCAGGCACCGCTTGAAATGATGATGCTGCCCGCGATTCACCTGCCTGCAGGCGGGCAGGTGTTGTCAGCCGCGTGCCTTTTCGATGGCGCGAACGCAGTCACGTATCAAGGCCGGGCCTTTGTAAATCAGGCCGGTATACAACTGGACCGCATTGGCGCCGGCGCGGATCTTTTCAACGGCCTGTTGCCCCGAAGCAATGCCTCCGACGCCGATAATTGAAAAGTCCGGCCCCAGCTGCTGGCGCAGACGCGCAATAACAGCCAGCGACAGCTCATGCACCGGGGGGCCTGAAAGCCCGCCAGTTTCATTGGCGTGCGGCAACCCATTGACGGCATCACGTGACAAGGTCGTGTTTGTGGCAATGACGCCATCCACATCCTGGCTGGCCAGCACGCTGGCGATGACGTCTACCTGATTCTGGTCCAGATCAGGTGCAATTTTTACTGCCAGCGGGACACGTTTACCGTGCAGGTCTTCCAGGGCGCGGCGTTTTTCCCGTAGGGCGCCCAGCAGTTCGCCAAGTTCAGATTGGCCTTGCAATGCTCGCAGGTTCTGGGTGTTGGGTGATGAAATGTTGACGGTGACATAGTCGGCGTGCGGGTAAACCCCTTCAAGGCCAGTCAGGTAGTCTGAGACTGCATTTTCAATGGGCGTTGCCGCATTTTTACCAATATTCAGGCCAATAATACCCCCTTGCGAGCGCCATTGGCTTTGCTGCACATTATTCAGAAAAACGGCCAGCCCCTTGTTGTTGAAACCCAGGCGGTTGATCAGCGCATTGGCCTGCGGCAAGCGAAACATGCGTGGTTTCGGGTTGCCATCCTGAGGCTTGGGTGTAACGGTGCCGACTTCAATAAACCCGAAACCCAGATTTGCGAGTGCGTCGATGTGGGCACCGTTTTTATCAAGACCTGCCGCCAGACCCACGGGGTTGCGCAAAGGCAGACCCATCAGTTGCGACGGCAGGCTGGGTGCATCGTGCAGCAGGCGCCGTGTGATGCGGCAGTCGTAGGCCTTTTGCAGCGATGACAAGGTGAGTTCGTGAGCCTGCTCGGCATCCATCGAAAACAGGGCCGGGCGGGTGAAAGAATAGGCGTTGAATAAAAAAGACATGATTCAGGGGGCGTGATTGGGTGCAGACATCCAGATGCCATTGACGTAGATCTGGTGCGGCCCGAAATGGGATTTGTACGCCATTTTACGGCTTTCCGGGATCCAGTACCCCAGGTACAGCCAGGGCAGCCCTAATGCCTGACAGTGGCGGATTTGCCAAATGATGCCGTAAGTACCCAGACTGCCCTGGGCGTCCGGGTCGAAAAAGGTATAGACCGCAGACAGCCCGGTATCCAGAATGTCGATGATCGAGACCATTTGCAAGGTTCCGTCGGGGGTGCGGAATTCAACCAGCGCGCTGTCAACCCGGCTGCTGAGCAAAAACTGTGTGTATTGTGCCTCGCTGTCTTCATCCATGCCGGCATTGGCGTGGCGTGAATGGATATAACGTTGGTACAGGCGGTAATGTGCAGCGTCGAAGGCCAGGGGCACAAGGGTTGCCTGCAGATCGCTGTGGGTACGCCAGGCACGTTTCTGGGCGCGAGTGGCGCAGTATCTTTCGACGTCGATGCGAATGGGTTTGCAGGCCTGGCAGGCATCGCAATGAGGGCGATAGGTAAACGCACCGCTACGCCGGAACCCTTGCTCTACCAGACGACTGTAGACCGGTGTATCGACCAGATGGTTCGGTGCAGCCACTTGCGACCGCGCCTGCCGCCCCTCCAGATAGCTGCACGGGTAGGTGGCAGTGGCATAAAACTGCAGGCTGTGACAGTGCGGGTCGTTTGGGCGGCTCATAGTCTGACGGGCAAAATCAAAGTCGTCCCTATTATGCGCATTGACCGGCTTTCGATGCAAATACCCCGTCCTGTAATAGTGGGCCACGTTGCCATACTGGCCCGGGTTTGGCCAACGCCGATGTCAACCATTCCAGGAACATGTGGCGGGGTATGGGGCGAGCCCCCAGGCTGGACAGATGACGCGTTTCCTGCTGGCAGTCGATATAGTCAACATCGTTCCTTTTCAGGAAGTTCACCAGATAGACGAGGGCAATCTTTGAAGCGTCCGTCATCCGGCTGAACATGGATTCGCCAAAGAAGAATCCGCCCAGGCTGACGCCGTAGAGTCCGCCGACCAGACGACCTTCATACCAGGTTTCAATGCTGTGAACATGTCCTTCAACGTGCCAGTCACCGTAAACTGCCTTGATATCGGGGGAGATCCAGGTGCCGGCACCGTCGCGTCGCGGATTGCTGCAGGCGTCGATCACGCGTTCAAAGACCGTGTCGACGGTAACCTGCCAGGTGGGTGTTTGCTGTGTCTCTTGACGCTTGATCTGTCGCAGCTTTTTGGCCAGGGATTTCGATAGCTTCAAGGCATTGCAGGCCAGAACCATGCGCGGGTCAGGGCTCCACCACAGTACCGGGTCTCCCTGGCTGAACCACGGAAAAATCCCTTTGCGGTACGCTTCCGCAAGACGTTCGACAGACAAATCCAGCCCTGCCGCCAGCAGGCCATCGGGTTGGGCCAAGGCGACGTCGGGCAGGGGCGAATCGGGGGTTACCCAGGGTAGAACGCTCATGCGAGGTCGTTCGGACTTATGATGGTGTCAGGTATGGCGTTTGGGGGGCAGCTGGACATCGTAGCAGTGTATGGGCGGGCAAGCGCCGTCGTTGAAACAACCGTTGTTCAGATCATCAACATAGTGCTCAAGGGTGGTGATGACGGTACGGAATGCCAGCTCGGCCCAAGGGATGTCGGCAATGTCGAAGAAGCGTGCCTCGAGGCTTTCGGGGCCGGGTGCCAGCTCGGGGCTGAGTACCCGGGCCATATAAAAGAAATGAACTTGTTCGGCGTGCGGAACGTCAATGATGGTGTACAGCTTGCCCAGCTCAATTTGGGCACCGGCCTCTTCCTGGGTTTCGCGCATGGCCCCTTGCGCGGTTGTTTCACCCAGCTCCATGAAACCTGCCGGCAGTGTCCAGGTGTTGTAGCGTGGCTCGATAGCCCGACGGCACAGCAGAATCTTGTTTTCCCAGATCGGGACGACGCCCACGACGTTACGAGGGTTCTGATAGTGCACGGCACCGCATTGCTCGCAAACGGCGCGAGTTCGATTGTCATCAGGTGGCGTCATGTACGTCACGGGGTGGGCGCATTGGCTGCAGAATTTCTGTGAGCGAGGCGCAGGAAAATAAAACGATGCTTCGGGTGGGGTGGCCATGTGTTTTTATTTATGCGTGGGTTGTGCTGATGCAAACAGCATTAAGCATAGCCTAATGCGGGTTAAGCATAGCCTAATGCCGGATTACGCACAAAACCCATGATTGTTTCAACCTGGTCGGTTGGGCATACCTGTAGCGGAATACCTGTCGTGCCGGCTGACTGGAAGGGTGACAAAACGTTGAGTGTACTGAGCGATTGGGGCTGTGAAACGAGGTGATCGAGGTCGGGAGGCACGCCGTCGGGCTGTGAGAGTGTGTCGAGCACCTGCATCAGGTCGCGGCCAGCGACCAGGCCGGGGCCGAGATTGGTGCTGGCGTACAAGTGCCCGCTGTCATCAAGCAACCATGATAAAACGTTGTTGACATACGTGCCGGTGTGCGCTTGCAGCCGATTGCCGTCGTCTGTCGTATGCAAGATCAGTGGGGCGGCATCCAGTCGTACAAATACCCGTTGCGGGCCGTTCTGGAAAAACCAGCGGCCGGTATCGTCGTGGTGATAATTCCGGCTGATGAACCCGAGAATTTGCGCGTTGCTGATTGATTCGCCTGTGGGGTAGCGGTTGCCGGAGTCAGCAGACAGTGCCTTGCCATCGGGATGCAGCCGCCATTGACCGGTTGTAGTCAGGGATAACCAGCCGAAAATGTCAGGGACGTTTGGCCACCGGGCCATTGCGGCACGAACAAGGTCATCCATGGGCATTTAAGGGGAGGGGGGTGGAGGCGCAACTCGGAATCGAACCGGGGTACACGGATTTGCAATCCGCTGCATAACCACTCTGCCATTGCGCCATTACGTACCTGATTGTACGTAAAAAAGGGAAGCTTTTGTGAGCTTCCCTTTGGTATTTGGAGCGGGAAACGAGTCTCGAACTCGCGACCTCAACCTTGGCAAGGTTGCGCTCTACCAACTGAGCTATTCCCGC
>JAAYID010000225.1 GCA_012744285.1 Alcaligenaceae bacterium | reverse complement strand
GCTGTGGGTGCAGGTTAGCTTAGCGTCGCAGGGTGCGTCGCCCGGTCAGCAATTGTGTCAGCGTATTCACGCGTAAATTGACGTAGCTGTCGCGCCCGCTGTGCAGCGCAGAAAATGGTGTGCCCGGATGAAACACATGCACTGTGCGCAGACCTGTCTGGCGCGCACTTTTCAGGTTCTTGAGCGTATCTTCGACCAGAATGACCTGGCTGGCAGGCGTGCCCAGCCGTGCCAGCACTTGCCGCATCAGGGCTCTGGATGGCTTGGGTCGGATCCGGCCTTGCAATTGCATATGATCGATCGACCAGATCATGTCGAACCAGGGCAGAATGTTCAGGGCGTGCAAAACCTGGCGGGCATAGTCGTGCGGTGCATTGGTCAGCAGAACCTTGCGCCCGGGTAACTGTGCGAATTTTCGGGCCAGGCCGCGTTCCGAGTGCACCAGCGGGCGCGCATCGAAATCGTGGCTCAGGCGCAAGAATTCATCGGCATCAACACCATGATGCTTGACCAGGCCGATAACGGTAGCGCCGTAACGTTTCCAGTAGGTAGCCCGCAGTTCATTGGCACGGTCGACTTCGACGCCCAGACACTGCGCAACGGCATGCGTCATTTTGCTGTCGATTACCTTGAAAATAGAGCGCGAACTGTCGTGCAGGGTATTGTCGAGATCGAACAGCCAGACAGGGGCGTCTTGGGCGTAGGCCCGCCGTGCCCGGTGAGCGGGCAGGCGGGTGTGCAGTGACCGCACGCTTAGTGCGCGCTGATCATGGTGCCGACGCCGCGGTCGGTCAGGATTTCAAGCAGCAGGCAGTGCGGCACCCGGCCATCAACGACGTGAACCGAGTTGACCCCGTTGCGTGCGGCATCAAGTGCCGATGAAATTTTCGGCAGCATGCCGCCGGAAATGGTGCCGTCGGCAAACAGTTCGTCGATGGTTCGCGCAGACAGATGCCGCAGTAACTGACCTTGTTTGTCGAGTACGCCCGGTGTGTTCGTGAGCATGACAAGCTTTTCGGCGCCCAGCACTTCTGCCATTTTGCCTGCCACCAGGTCGGCGTTGATGTTGTAGGCGCGGCCATCTTCACCGTAACCAATTGATGAAATGACCGGAATGAACTGATCGTCTTGCAGAGCCTTGACCACTGCCGGCTCGATACGGGTGATGTCGCCCACGAAACCGATGTCGATCATTTCACCGGGTTTGTCTTTGTTGGGTACCAGCTTTTTATGGGCCTGAATCAGGCAGCCGTCTTTGCCGGTAAGGCCAACCGCCTTGCCACCGGCCTCGTTGATCATCATGACGATATCTTGCTGGACTTGCCCGCCCAGCACCCATTCGACCACTTCCATGGTTTCGGCATCGGTGACTCGCATGCCCTGAATGAATTCGCCTTCTTTGCCTACCCGTTTGAGTGCCTCGTTGATTTGCGGCCCGCCGCCGTGAACCACGACGGGATTCAGGCCGACCAGTTTGAGCAGCACGACATCGTGTGCAAAACTGCGTTGCAGCGCTTCTTCGGTCATGGCGTTGCCGCCGTACTTGACGACAACGGTTTTGCCATGAAAGCGACGGATGTACGGTAGTGCCTCGGACAGGACAGCCGCTTTGATTTCAGAGGAATAGATAGGGGAGTCGGTAGAGGTCATGGGATAGTGGAGGCAAGGGTTTGCAGGTTAACCGGCCAGCGCGCGCTGTACCGTTTTGACGAACTCGTCTTTGTCGTAGTTGCCCAGGTAGCGTTTGACGATATTGCCTTGCTTGTCGAGCAGGAAGCCGGTGGGCGTAAGCTGGATATCGCCAAATGCCTTTGCGATGCTGCCGTCGGCGTCGTAAACCACCGTAAAGGGCAGTTCGCGGGTTTGTGTGAAATTGCGGACAAAGTCAATGTTGTCGCGTTGCAGTGCCACGGCAATGACCTCGTACCCTTGCGACGCCAATGCCTTGTAGGTTTCGGTCATGTCGGGCATTTGTTTGATGCAGGTGACGCAGTCGGTTGTCCAGAACTTGACCAGGACGACCTTGTTTTCAAGGTCGGCGGTGGAAAAGGTTTTGTCTTGCAGCGATGTAAAGCTGACGTTGGGTGCTGAGCGGGATGGGCTGCCAAGCTGCCAGGCAAGCAGCCCGACCGCCACGACAGCGGCAATGACGATCAGTTTAAGTTTACTCATTGGACGGGCATAACCTGTGTATCGGGGGCACCGGTGCTGGCTGGCGCCGAGGGTTGGACAGTGGTGACCGGGGCCGGGGTTGTGCCCGCAGGCGAACCGCCGACAGGGTCGGTGATGAGGGTTTCACGAGCCACGATCTGGAACAGCTTGACGACCTCGTTGACACCATTGACGCCGGCAGCAACCCGGGCAGCCATGTTGCCCTCGGTTTCAGTCACCTTGCCTTGCAGGTAAACGACCCCGCGCTCTGTGGTGACGACGATCGTGCGCGCCGGGACGTCTTTGGCATTGATCAGGGCCGTGCGCACTTTGGTTGTGATCCAGGTGTCGTTGGTGCGCACGCTGAGCGGTGTAATTTCACCCACGCGCAGGCGGTTGATGACTTCTTTGACGTTTTCGATTTTTCCGGCGGCATCGGCGGCTGCGGCCTTGTCTTGTTCTGAAGGGACATCGCCCAGCAGCAGGACCCGTCCGGCATACGACACGGCGATGACCCGGGCCTTGTCGGTGAACAGGCGCCGCATTTCAGCGCCGATTTTCATTTCGATGGACTGGTCTTCGACTTGCTCGCCAGCGGTGCGGCGATCGGCGGCTACAGCCGCAGTTGTGGCGGCTCCGCCAACCAGCAGTACGCCGCACCCCGACAGCAGGGTGCCCAGCGCCAGCATGATAACCAGGCAGGTTTGTCGGGAAAATCGTGAAAAGGTCAAGGGCATTAGAGCGAGTCTCCGAGAAGCAGGGCGTCGATGCCGTCGCACAGGGCATGCAACAAGACAATGTGGACTTCCTGAATACGCATGGTGCGATCGTGAGGGACGCACAGGTGGATATCCGTTTCGGCCAGAACGTCATTGAATGTACCGCCCCCTTTGCCGGAAAGGGCGATGACCGTCATTTCGCGATCATGTGCTGCTTCGATGGACCGCAGAACATTCGGAGAGTTCCCGCTGGTGCTGATGGCGACCAGAATATCGCCAGGCTGCCCCAGGGCCATGACCTGTCGCTCGAAGATGTGGTCGTAGCCGTAGTCGTTTGCGACGGCGGTGAGGATGGAGGTGTCGGTATTGAGGGCAATACCGGCCAGCGGCAGGCGGTCGCGCTCAAACCGTCCGACCAGTTCGGCGATGAAATGCTGGGCATCGGCGGCTGAGCCGCCATTGCCACACGCCAGAATTTTGTTGTTGTTGGCCAGGGCGGCAAACAGCTGATCGACAGCCGCCGCCAGTGGTTCTGCCAGCATTTGACCACTGGCTTTGAAGGTGTCGATGGCGTCGTCGAAATGTGACGACATGCGAGAGGTCATATCCATGGCCGTATTATCTCATGAGCGCTGTAAATCGAGGTCAGGTAATGTAACGTTTTCTGGCACAGATGTTCAGCAGCTGAAGGCGCCACGCAGCCAGTTCAGGCCGTCGGGTTCGATGGTAATGACATCAAACCGGCAGGGTGGGGTGCGGGTTGCATAGAACTGTCGTGACAGGGCCGGCAGGAAAAAACGTGCGCTGCGAATCATGCGCCGTTGCTTATCCCGGTTTACACTGGCGGCCGCACCGCCAAAGCCAGCCTGGTTGCGATACTTCACCTCGACAAAAACCAATGTGCCCCGGTCGTTTGCGACCAGGTCAATTTCGCCCTGCCGGCAGCGCAGGTTTTGCATCAGAATGTGCAGACCGTGTCGCACCAGATGGGCGGCGGCCCTGGCTTCTGCCTCAAAGCCGGTTTTTTGCGAGGGTGAATACGCAGGTGATACGTCGTCAGCCAGTACTTGTTTGGCAGCCGGACGACGTTTGCGGCGTTTCAGTGCCTTGGCCTGGGCGGCCCGGGCAAGTTCAAATACAGTCAGTTCGGGGTCAGTCATCAGGGCGCCGGATGCAGTTCAACAGGTTAAGTATGCTTGAAAAATCCGATGTGCAGACCTCCGAAGGGTCATGGAAACGTCTCACCGAGCGCGTCGAGGCCCAGGACTGGCCGGCCGGCGCGTTGTATGTTGTGGCAACACCCATTGGCAATCTGGCGGATCTGTCATTGCGTGCCTTGCATACGTTGTCGCGGTGTGACGTGATTGCTGCGGAAGATACCCGTTCCAGTCGTCAGCTGCTGGATGCCTGGGGCATCACGACGCCCCTGGTTGCCGCGCATCGCCATAACGAAGCGCAAGCCGGGCAGGCCATCATCGAGCGACTGCAGGCCGGGCAGCGGGTTGGCCTGATTTCAGATGCCGGGGCGCCGGGGGTCAGTGACCCGGGGGCGCGTATTGTGCGCGCGTGCCAGCAGGCCGGATGCCGGGTTATCCCCATTCCGGGTGCAAGCGCTGTGTTGGCCGCGCTGATGGCCAGCGGTGCAACGTCCGACGAGAACCCTGCGTTTGTATTTGCGGGGTTCATGCCATCCAAGGCGATGGCGCGCCGGAAGTGGTTGCAACAGTGGTGTGCCATGCCGGCTCCGGTGGTGATGTTCGAGTCACCGCATCGGGTGCGTGTTGCTCTGGCCGATGTGCTTGAGGTGTGCGGCCCGAACCGGCAGGTAACCATTGCGCGCGAGTTGACCAAGCGTTTTGAGCAGGTGGTCACGATGTCGCTGTCAGGCGTTGAGGCGTGGTTTGCGACTGACAGTCATCATGAGCAGGGCGAATTTGTGTTGATAGTGCATGCTGCACCGCAGCGTGAAGTTGGGGTCATCGATGCGGATACGTTGGCCCTGCTGGATATTCTGCTGGAAACAGTCAGTGTGCGCGATGCCGTCAAGGTGGTCACGCGTGTCAGTGGCTTGCCGCGCGACACTGTTTACAAACTGGCCCTTGAACGCCAACCCGCCGCCAGGTGATCGTTGTGCGTTGTGCATGAGCCGGTTGTTTTGCTTTTTTACAGGGCATAAGCCCTTTTTAACTGTAGTTCACTTGATTTTGATAGGAGTAGTTCCACGTGACCAAGCTTGCATTTCTTGAGTCGGCCGCCAAGCGTCGCAGTCAGTACGCATTGGGTAAAGCGTCGCCACTGTCGCAGGACGAGGTGACCCAACTGATTCAGAACGCCGTTCGCCACAGCCCATCGGCGTTCAATTCGCAGAGTTCCCGCGTCGTGATCCTGTACGGTGCCCAAAGCGAAAAATTCTGGGATATCGTCAAGGAAGAATTGCGCAAAATCGTGCCAGCCGACAAGTTCGAGTCAACCGACAAGCGTTTGTCCGGTTTTGCGGCAGGGGTCGGTACGGTCTTGTTCTATGAAGACCAGGATGTCGTCAAAGAGTTGCAGGAAAAATTCGCCATCTATGCGGAAAATTTCCCGATCTGGTCTGAACAGTCGAGCGGCATGGCTCAGTATGCTGTCTGGACGGCGCTTGCCGATGCCGGCATCGGCGCCAGTCTTCAGCATTACAACCCGGTAGCCGACGCCGCTGTCACCGCTGAGTGGGGTCTCCCGTCTCAGTGGAAGCTGCGTGCGCAGATGCCGTTTGGCTCCAATGAAGGCCCGGTCAAAGAAGCGTCTTTCATTGACGACGCCCAACGCTTCCGCGTCTTCGGTTAATTTCGGGCGGTTTCTTGAGCCTCGCCTTAGCGTGA
The DNA here is from genome assembly GCA_012744285.1 of Alcaligenaceae bacterium. GTDB lineage: Bacteria > Pseudomonadota > Gammaproteobacteria > Burkholderiales > Burkholderiaceae_B > Neopusillimonas > Neopusillimonas aromaticivorans. The sequence goes on along the minus strand of JAAYID010000225.1, from coordinate 18,639 downwards.
CGCGATGGCGGGGTTCATGCCGATAAGGTCGTACAGCCGCACCGCAGCATTTACAGCGTGTGTGCGGTCGATGTAAGGCCCCAGTTGTACCCGGTACAGGTTGGCCGCCAGGCTGACGTGTACCGTATTATTTTCCTGGCCGGCAATAAGCGTGTTGAGTTTCTGGGCCAGTGCCAGCGCGTTATCTTCGCTGCCAAAAGCACCAAACTGCAGATAGAAGCCAGCCCCCGCAGCGGGCACAGCCGGCATGTCTGTTACCCTTGATGAATCACCCGATGCCGGTACCGCAGACAGAGTGTCTGCCGCTTCGTCGTTTGCGTTTGCCATGGTCGTCAGTTCGATGGCGGCCAGTGCATCGGGCACGATGGGTGTCATGACGGGTTCAGTGTCATTGATCAATGAGGCGCGTGCGACATCAACCGTGCTGGCGACCGGTATAACCGGTGCTTGAGCAACGGTTGCTGATGTTCCCGGTGAGTTCCAGGAGCCCCTGGAAATATCGGTGTGCGTGATGGCCTCAACAACGACCTTGCCGCTGCCAGGGCCAATCAGGCCCAGTTTGGCCGCAGCCACATAGGACAGGTCGATGATGCGCCCGGGGTGAAACGGCCCCCGGTCGTTGATGCGAACCACAATGGTGCGGCCGGTTGCTGGCCGTGTCACTTTGGCATAGCTTGGAATCGGCAGGGTGGGGTGAGCGGCTGTCATGGCGTACATGTCGTAAATTTCGCCGTTGGCCGTTTTGTTGCCATGAAACTGGCGGCCGTACCATGATGCAATGCCCTCTTCCCGGAACGGAACGTTGCCGCTGATGGGAACGTAACGTCGGCCAAAAACGCTGTAGGGCCGAAAGTTGGCCGGGGCATAGGCTTCTATGCGGGGGATGGCATTGGGGATGGCATTGATGTCGGGCGCCCCGCTGCCCGGGCCATCATTCTGGTAATAGCCCCCTGACCGTTTGCCCGATGACGAGCAGCCCGCCAGTACGGCCAGCAGAAGTATCAGGCAAAAGTAAAGGGCGCTTCGTGCATGCATAAGGCTTCAGTCTGGGACAGGCAGGTTTCTGTGTCGGACGAGAAGGGGGGAGTGGTCGGAAAAACGACGGGCCAGTTGCTCGACCACGTAAACCGAGCGGTGCTGGCCGCCGGTACAGCCAATGGCTATTGTCAGGTAATTACGGGTGTCTTGTAAATACAGGGGCAGCCAGCGGCGTACGAAGCTGCTGATGTCTTCCACCATGTTTTCGACGCTGCCAAATTGCCCCAGCCATTGGGCAACCGGCTCATCGCGGCCGGTCAGGGCTCGCAAATCGCGATCGTAGTGCGGATTGGGCAGGCAGCGAACGTCGAAGATAAGGTCGGCATCTCCGGGCACGCCACGTTTGTAGGCGAATGATTCGAATGTCAGGACCACATCGGCTCTTCCGGCCTGGGTCAGTTCACGCATCCAGGCCCGCAGTTGTCCGGGTGTCAGGTCGGAGGTGTCGATGACGTGCTCTTGTTCGCGCAGGGACGCGAGCATGTCACGTTCGGTATGAATGCATTCGAGCAGCGAGGGCGAATGGCCTTTTTGTTGCAGGCGGTCAGTGAGCGGGTGGCGTCGACGCGACTCGGAGTAGCGCTGCATCAGGGTGTGATCGCTGGCATCGAGGAAGACGACCTTGAGCTCAACCCCTTGCGCCCGCAGCCCGGTAACGATGTCTGGCAAAGTGGCCAGCTCGCCGGGAGAGCGTACGTCGATGGCGATCGCGACCCGTTCAAGGTGTTCGTCCCGTACGGTGGCAATGAATTCGTGGAGGAATTTGACCGGAAGGTTGTCGACGCAGGTGTATCCGGAATCTTCGAGCAACCTTAATGCGACAGATTTTCCGGAGCCGGATATGCCGGTGATGATGACAATTTTCATGGCTGCTCGGGACGGCTGCTTTCCATGATGGCCAGCGCCTGTCGTTCGATAAATTCTCCCATGGTGTCAATGCCCCTGAGGGACAAAATGGTATTGCGCACGGCGGCCTCGACAAGTACGGCGAGATTGCGCCCTGCTGCAACCTGCAGCATGACACGGCGGATTGGCGTTTCGAGGATATCCTGGGTCAGGTCTTGTACCGGAAGGCGTTCGAACGCGTCAGCGTTGGAGCGCATGAGCTGGACGATCAGTTTGAGGCGCATTTTGCGACGTACCGAGGTTTCACCAAATATGGTGCGGATATCAAGCAGGCCCAGCCCGCGTACTTCAAGCAGGTTTTGCAGCAGGGGCGGGCAGTGACCTTCAATGATGTCCGGCGCTGTGCGGGACAGTTCGACCGCGTCATCGGCAACCAGCCCGTGTCCACGCGAAACCAGTTCGAGCGCCAGTTCGCTTTTACCCAAACCGGATTCGCCGGTGATCAGTACGCCCAGCCCAAGTACATCCATAAAAACACCGTGTACTGTGGTGGTGGGCGCAAGCCGCTTGCCCAGGTAGATGCGTAGCAAGTCGATGAGCTTTGCCGCTTCAATGGGGGTCGAGAGCAGGGGCACTTGCTGTGCGTTGCAAAAATCGCGCAGATCTTCGGGAGCCTCGAGGTTTTCAGCCAGCAAAATGGCCGGTACACCGCCGGTGACCAGGTCTTCGAGGTGATGCAACCGTCGTTTGGGTTCGAAACGCATGTAGTACAGCAGTTCGGCCTTGCCGAATACCTGAATGCGTGACGGGTGGATGAGGTTGAGGTGACCCACCAGATCGGCCCCTGCCATACCGATGTCGGGAACGACGCGGTGGGCGGCCCCCAGACCGGCAACCCAGGTGAACGGGATTCTTTCGGCGTTATCGCTGACGAGTTCCTGGACAGTGAGCATGTGGTGCCTTATGACGCGGAGCCTGAGGTGAGCAATGCGTGGATGACGGCAGGGTCTTTTTCGGACAACAGCTGTTCGCGCAGACTTTCGTTCGATGCCATGCGGGCGATTTCCGACAGAAGGTCAAGGTGCATTTGCGTTGCGGCTTCGGGGACCAGAAGTACAAACAGCAGGCTGGCCTGACGTCCATCGTTGGGGTCAAACCGCACAGGTTCAGCCAGACGGAAAAACGCAATGGCGGGTTCTTTGAGGCCCTTGATGCGGCCGTGTGGCACAGCAATAAGGTGACCGAGTGCGGTGGAGCCCAGACGCTCGCGCCCCATGAGGCTCTGGAAAACCGCTGTACGGGCGATGCCGTGATGGTTTTCAAAGAGCAGGGCAGCTTGTTCGAAGGCCCGCTTTTTGCTGGTGGCCTCGAGATCCAGCACGATGTTTTGCAGAGGCAGGATGCGCGACATTAAGTTCATGGCGGACATTATAGGTGGGGTCGTGGCGTTACACAAAAGCAGTCTGAAAACATGCGAAAGCCCCAACACCGGGGGTGAATGGGGCTGACTTGATGGGCCGGTTTCAGTCGCCTGGGTTAGCGCTGAAAGGCGCTTGTGCGACGAACGGCCTGATCGGCATTACTCTTCTTCGGCAGGGATCTCTTGCCGTTTGAGCGCATCGTTGGCGTGATCCTGGATTTTTTCTTTGTATTTGAGGACCTGGCGATCGATTTTGTCGGCCAGCAGATCGATGGCCGCATACAGGTTTTCGTCGGAGGCTTCGCAGTGCAGATCTTTGCCGCGCAAGCGCATGGTGACTTCGGCTGTATGTTTGAGACGCTCTACAGAGAGCATGACCTGGGTGTCAATGACGTGGTCAAAATGCCGGGCGACCCGAGCCAGTTTTGTTTTGACATATTCATCGATGGCGGGAGTTACTTCGAGGTGGCGACCGGTAATACTCAGGTTCATGTTGAGCTCCTAAAAAAAACAACAATGGGTGCAGGGGCACCGTTGAAAGTTACTGCCAGACCTCCGTGGTGGTTGCTGATGACTCCAGTGTATCGTTTGCAAGGCCGAAATCAAGGGGGGTATAACCAGGATTTGTGAAAAATCAAAAATGCCCGATGGTTTTTCGTTGCTGCTTACATGCGGAAATTCTTGCCCAGGTAGACCTGGCGTACCGCCTCGTTGTCGATGATTTCGTCGGGATGGCCGTCGGTCAGTACCTTGCCCTCGCTGATGATGTAGGCCCGGTCACAAATACCCAGAGTTTCACGAACGTTGTGGTCGGTGATCAGGACCCCGATATTGCGTGCCTTCAGGAAGTGCACAATGCGCTGGATTTCGATGACGGCAATCGGGTCAACGCCGGCGAACGGTTCGTCAAGCAGGATGAAACGAGGGTTGGTGGCCAGGGCGCGGGCGATTTCAACACGGCGACGTTCGCCGCCCGAGAGTGAAATGGCTGTGTTTTTTCGGATATGCTGGATTTGCAGTTCGTCGAGCAGCAGCTCGAGCTGTTGGGCCAGTGCCTGTTTGCCCAGGGGCTTGCCTGAATTGTCGAGCTGCAGTTCAAGGACCGCCTGGATATTCTGCTCGACGGTCAGGCGGCGGAACACCGAGGCGTCTTGAGGCAGGTAGGACAGCCCTAGCCGGGCGCGTTTGTGCATGGGCATGGCCGTGATGGGCACGCCGTCGATTTCGATACGTCCGGAGTCGGTGGGGACGATGCCGACAATCATGTAGAAGCTGGTGGTTTTACCCGCGCCATTGGGGCCCAGCAGACCGACGACCTCACCGCTGCCGACCGAGATGGACACGTCGTGCACAACCGTACGTTTACCGTAGGTTTTTTTCAGGCCGGTCGCGATGAGGCTGCCTTTGCTGTCGCTGGTCGCGCGCAGCGGGTTGCGATCGGAGGAGGAAGAAACCATGACGACCGCCTTATTGCCTGCTTTGCTGTTTGCAGGCAGCCGCAGCGGCTTCGGCTTTGGCCGCCGGGGTGGCCAGCGAACGCACACGACCGCCACGCGCCGCCGAGTTCGGCCCGCCAGATGCCTTGTAAACGCTGGTGGCCTGGTAATACTTGACGCGTTCACCGCTGATGGTGTCGAACGGTTTGCCACAGACGAATTTGGTGATGGTGGCCTGGCCGATCATTTCGATGGTTTCGGCTTTGCCATCGTATTCGGCGCGCAGGCCGCGAGCTTCGATGACTTCAAACTTTTCGGGGTTTTCCTGGCGGATGAAGACCAGTTTGCCTTTGTCGGCGGTGGCCGTACCGTACTGGAAGCCATCGGCGTCTTCGCGCGTGACCAGCACATCGGAGTTGAGGGTCATGGGGCCGCGCGTCATGACGACGTTACCGGTAAAGGTGCTTTCTTTTTTACCGTCGTCGTAGTTAAGCGTATCAGACAGAATCAAGGTGTCGGGTTCGTCGGCGGGCGGTTTGCTGCCACCCGTTTGTGCCAGGGCAGTCAGGTTCAGACACAGCAGGGTGCAGGCCAGAAGCGAAGGGAGAGGAAGACGTTTTGAGATCATGGTAGTTTTGTAGCAGGCCCGCTGCCGGCAGGGGTGTCGGAGCGTTTACGGGTATCGTCGCCAGAAATCTTGACATCACTGGCGGATAAAACCTCAAGTGTACGAGAGACGTTGTCGTAGCGCATGCCTTTTCCGTTGATGCGCGATTTGCCGTTGACAACCAGCGCAGGCAGGTCGGTGTAGGCGATGTCTTCGTCGGGTAGCAAAACAAGTTGCTCGCTGGTGACATCGAAGGCGGGGCGATCGTCGTATGGAACCCGATGCAGCTGTGCGTTGCCGTTCAGGGTGATGCGACCGCCGCCTTCATTCATGATGGCTTTGTCGCCGGTTGCGACGGTGACGGGCGAGCCTGCCCGCTGTCCGACCGCCCTGGCGTTGTCGATTTCATAAGAGTCGTCGTCCGGATAGTGAACCATGTAGTCGCCTTCAAGACGATTGATGGCTTCACCGTCTGTGTTGGTGCGGATCATGACGAAACGCTCGGACCAGGCATCGGGTTCGTGGGTGAGACGGCGCGGGTCGTCGAGCACCACCGAGCGCAGCGTGTAATCGGCCGCCCACCAGCTTAGAGCCACCAGCGAAACCAGCAGCAGAAGGGCTACCAGGGTAGGTACGCGTTCTTTCATTATTGGGTGACGTCGCCCAGAATGACGGAGTTTGCCAACAAAAAGGGACCTAATCGGCCTTGTGCGGCCAGAATGAGGTCGCAGCATTCGCGGGCGGCTCCGTGCCCGCCGTTGGTGGATGCGACCCAGTGCACGGCCTGAGCGATATAGGCCGGTGCGTTGGGCACGCTGGCTGAAAAGCCGACGCGTTGCAAAGCGGCCAGATCCATGATGTCGTCACCCATGAAGCCCACCTGGTCAAGGCTGCAGCCGAGTCCTGATGCCATGGCGCCCAGAGCCTGCACTTTGTCGCGTACCCCCTGCTGAACCAGTTCGATGCCCAGTTCGGCGGCGCGGCGAGCCACGATGGGGCCTTTACGCCCGGTGATGAAGGCGACGGCGATGCCACTTTCGCGCAGCATGCGCAGGCCGTAGCCGTCGAGCGAATTGAAACGCTTGACCAGTTCACCGTTTTCGCCGTACCAAAGCCCGCCATCGGTCAGGATGCCATCGATGTCAAAGGCCATGAGCCGTACTTCGCGGGCTCGTTCGATAACCTGAGGATTGACGCGGGCCAGAACAAGGGCCTCGGCCGGGTGAGGGATGGAAACAGATTTCATGAATCAGATTACCTTTGCTGCCATAAGGTCGTGCATGTGCAGGGCGCCGATAAGCTGGCCATGCTCATTGACAACCACCACCTGGGATAAATGGTTGGTGTCCATCAGTGTGGCTGCCTCGACGGCCAGCTGACTGGCGACGACGTTTTTCGGGTGGTGCGACATGCCGTCGGCCACAGTGAGCGAGCGGATGTCACCCTTGCGGATGATCAGGCGGCGCAAGTCACCGTCGGTAAAAATGCCGATGGGGTGATTGTCCGTATTGGTGACGATGGTCATGCCCATGCCCTTGCGTGACATTTCTTCGAGCGCCAGGGGAATAAGCGTGTGCTCGTGTACGACCGGCAGGGCATCGCCCGAGCGCATGACGTCGCGAACATGGGTGAGCAGGCGTCGGCCCAGCGCGCCGCCAGGATGCGACAGCGCGAAGTCTTCTGCGCCGAACCCGCGAGCCTCAAGGCAGGCGACCGCCAAAGCGTCGCCCAGCGCCATGGTGACGGTGGTGCTGGCCGTGGGGGCCAGGTTTAGCGGGCAGGCTTCGTGTTCAACGTGGACGTCCAGGTGGATATCTGCGTTGGCCGCCAGCTCGGAGCGGGGGTGGCCGGTGATGGCGATGATGGGTATGGCCATGCGTTTGCAGACCGACAGCACCGTGACCAGTTCCTGGGCAGCCCCGGAGTAAGAAATGGCCAGCACGACATCGTGTGGTGTCAGCATGCCCAGGTCGCCATGAATGGCCTCGACCCCATGCATGAAAAATGCCGGCGTGCCGGTAGATGCCAGTGTTGCCGCGATTTTTCTTCCGATATGACCTGACTTGCCGATACCGGTGACCACGACCTTGCCCCGGCAGGCCAGCATATGACGCACGGCATCATGAAAAGCGTGGTCGAGGCGCTGCTCAAGCGCCTGCAGCGCACTGGTTTCAGTGCGCAGGGTGCGCCGTGCCGACGCCAGGGTTTCATCGGGTGAAAGCGGGCGAGAACTCATCTTGTCATTTTAAATTAAGGTTATAGTTAACCCTAAGTCCAACTTCATGTCTTATGGCAACTTAAATGCACACTGACCCAGCAGATTACATCCGCAACGCCATCCGCAGCGTGCCCGACTGGCCTAGCCCGGGCGTAACGTTTCGAGACATAACGCCCATATTACAAGATCCCCGATCCTTCCGTGTGCTGGTTGACCTGTTCGTCTACCGCTATATGCGTCATCGGCTTGATCTGGTGGCGGGTATTGATGCCCGCGGGTTCATTCTGGGCTCGGTGCTGGCCTACGAACTGAATCTGGGTTTTGTGCCAGTGCGTAAAAAAGGCAAATTGCCCTATCAGACGCTGGCCGAAGAGTACACCCTTGAGTATGGCAACGCTACGGTCGAAATGCACACAGATGCGGTCAAGCCGGGTCAGCGTGTTTTGTTGATTGACGACCTTATCGCGACGGGTGGCACCATGGTCGCGGCGGCCAAGCTGTTGCAGCGTCTTGGCGCGAATGTGGTCGAGGCTGCCGCCATTATCGACCTGCCTGAGCTGGGTGGGTCGACAACCCTTAAGGAAACTGGTTTGCCCATTTATACGGTCTGCAGTTTTTAAACGGTATCTGTTTCGTCCGCCGAGGGGCGGTTGTCAGGGGCACAGCAAAAAAACAAACGGGGGGGCAAAAAAGCCTCCCCGTTTGTTTTTTTGCCTGTGATCTGTGTGTTTACCAAGCCCGGGCGCCCCAGGCAGGGTGTCAAAGGAACAGCTTGTAGGCCGGGTTTTCAGTTTCGTTCCAGTAGGGGTAACCCAGCGAATCAAGAAATTCCTTGAATTTCTTTTTGTCGGCGGGGGGCACCTGAAGGCCGACCAGAATGCGCCCGTAATCGTCGCCCTGGTTACGATAATGGAACAGGCTGATGTTCCATTCGGGGCTCATGGCGCTTAGAAATTTCATCAGGGCGCCGGGGCGTTCGGGGAATTCGAAGCGAAACAGCATTTCGTGCTCGGCCAGAGCCGAGCGCCCGCCCACCATGAACCGCAGGTGGGTTTTGGCCATTTCATTGTGCGTCAGGTCAAGGGTTTCAAACCCTTTTTTGCGCAAGGCGGTGGCGATTTTTTCAGGTTCGGCTGCCGAACTGATTTGCACACCGACAAATACATGGGCGCTGGACGCGTCTGAAATGCGATAGTTGAATTCGGTGACGCTGCGCGACCCGATGGTTTCGCAAAGTTTCAGGAAGCTGCCGCGTTGTTCGGGGATGGTGAGCGCCAGCAGGGCTTCGCGAGCTTCGCCGACATCGGCGCGGTCGGCCACGAAACGCAGGCGGTCGAAGTTCATGTTGGCGCCGCTGGCAATGGCGATCAGGTTTTTGTTCTTCAGTTTGTGCAGGGCGGCATATCGCTTGGCACCGGCAATGGCCAGGGCCCCGGATGGTTCCAGTACGCTGCGGGTGTCCTGGAAGACATCTTTAATGGCGCCGCAGATGGCATCGGTATCGACGGTGATGAAGTCATCGACGTAGTCGCGTGTGAGGCGGAAGGTTTCCAGGCCGACCTGCTTGACGGCTGTGCCGTCGGAAAACAGACCGACGTCGCTCAGTTCGATGCGTCGGCCGGCCTTGACGCTGCGGATCATGGCGTTTGAGTCTTCGGTTTGCACACCAATGATTTTGATGTCGGGGCGCAGTTGCTTGATGTAACTGGCGACACCGGCAATCAGGCCGCCACCGCCGATCGCGGCAAAAACTGCGTCGATGGGGCCGGGGTGCTGGCGCAGGATTTCCATGCCGATGGTGCCCTGGCCGGCAATGACGTCCGGATCATCGAATGGGTGTACAAACGTGAGTTTTTCTTTCTTTTCAAGCTCTTTGGCGTGCAGGTAGGCGTCAGAGTAGCTGTTGCCCACCAGTACGGTTTCGCCGCCCAGGCGTTGTACGGCATTGACCTTGACCAGTGGTGTGGTGGTGGGCATGACGATGACGGCCCGGCACCCCAGCTTTCGGGCCGACAGCGCAACCCCTTGGGCGTGATTGCCGGCCGATGCCGCAATGACGCCGCGTTTCAGCTCGGCAGGGCTGAGATTGGCCATTTTGTTGTAGGCCCCGCGCAGCTTGAAACTGAATACCGCCTGCGTGTCTTCGCGCTTGAGAAAAATGTTGTTGTTGGTACGTGCGGAAATCTGGGGGGCGAATTCGAGAGGGGATTCGATGGCAACGTCGTAGACTTTGGACGTGAGAATGCGTTTAAGGTAGTCAGTGGACATGGTGAGCGAAAAGGCGGAAGACGTGATGCACGTAAATAACAAGATTACCACAGCGGATTTGTCCGCTAAAGCTACACTGCCACCCTATGGAAACTTCAATTACCCCGTTGCTGGATAGCCTGTTTCAGGTGTTTGCCCTGCCTCAGGCCGGGCTTGCCGCCGTATTTCTGGCCAGCCTGATTTCGTCGACGTTATTGCCCATGGGTTCCGAGGCGGTGCTGCTGGCCTATATTGGCCATGTGCCCGCCATGGTCTGGGTGGCGCTGGCGGTAGCAACGCTGGGTAACACACTGGGGGGCGTCATTACGTTCTGGATGGGGCGTGGCGCAGAAGCCTTGTACGAACGTTACGCCACATCCGGCGGGTCTGATCGCTGGACCAGGAACGCCCGCCAATGGGTAGGCCGCTGGGGTGCCCCGGTTTTATTGCTGTCGTGGTTGCCCGTTATTGGTGATCCATTGTGTGCCGTGGCGGGCTGGTTGCGGTTGCCGTTCTGGCGCTCGGTAATCTACATCGCCATCGGCAAGGCCTTGCGCTATCTGGCGATAGCCCTGCCCGCCCTATGGTTTTTTCCGGCAAATTGAGCAGGGCAGCCCCTTGACCGATGCAGTAAACTGAGGGTTAACCATATCTCTTTGAATGCGACTTCATGAACGCCCCTCTTGCCAGCCATTTGCTTGCCTCCCAGCCGCCTTCGACCGAAGTACCGCGCTTGCGCGAAATTCCGTACAACTACACGTCATTCTCTGATCGCGAGATCGTGGCGCGCTTGTTGGGTCCCGAGGCCTGGAACTGGTTGTCTGATTTGCGCACCGAGCGCCGTACCGGCCGGTCGGCACGCATGCTGTTTGAGGTGCTGGGTGACATCTGGGTTGTTCGTCGCAATCCGTATCTGCAAGACGATCTGCTTGAAAACCCCAAGCGTCTGGCCATGCTTATCGAGGCCTTGCAGCATCGCCTTTCTGAAATTGACCGTCGTCGCGATTCATCAGACCCCGAGCGCGACAACAAGGTCGTGTTGTTGTTGCAGGCCGCGCGCGGTGCTGTCAGTGCCTTTGAGCTCGAGTTCGGTCAGACACGAGACCTGCGCAAGCAGGTGCAGCGTCGCCTTTCCAAGGTAACGGCCAAAGACAACATCAAGTTTGACGGTTTGTCGCGGGTGTCGCATGTGACCGACGCGACCGACTGGCGTGTCGAGTATCCGTTTGTCGTCCTGACTCCTGACTCTGAAGCCGAAATGGCTGCGCTGGTGCGCGCTTGTATCGAGCTCGAGCTGACCATTATTCCGCGAGGGGGGGGCACAGGCTATACCGGGGGGGCCATTCCCCTGACCTGGCGGTCGGTGGTCATCAATACCGAAAAGCTCGACCAGCTGGGCCCGGTCGAGCTGACTGAACTGCCGGGGGTTGATGGTCCGGTTGCCACGGTCCTGTCAGGAGCAGGTGTGGTCACCAAACGGGTTACCGAAGCGGCAGAAGCGGCCGGTTATGTTTTCGCGGTTGACCCGACCTCGGCTGAAGCATCGTGTGTCGGTGGTAATGTGGCCATGAATGCCGGTGGCAAAAAAGCCGTGTTGTGGGGGACTGCCCTGGATAACCTGGCCTGGTGGCGCATGGTTGACCCTGACGGCAACTGGCTCGAAGTCACCCGCATTGGTCACAATATGGGCAAGATTCACGATGTGGTCGAGGCCCGTTTCGAGGTCAAGTGGTTTGACGGCAGTGCTGCGCCCGGTGTGCGGTTGTTGCGCACAGAAACCCTGGTTATCGAAGGCCGTCGTTTCCGCAAAGAAGGGTTGGGTAAAGACGTTACCGACAAGTTCCTGGCGGGGCTGCCTGGCATCCAGAAAGAGGGCTGTGATGGCCTGATTACCTCGGCGCGCTGGGTGGTGCATCGCATGCCCAGTCATACCCGTACCGTGTGTCTTGAGTTTTTTGGTCAGGCGCGCGACGCGATTCCGTCGATTGTCGAAATCAAAGATTATCTCGATGAGCAAAGCCGCAACAAGGGCGCCATTCTGGCCGGGCTCGAGCACCTTGACGAGCGCTATCTGCGTGCGGTCGGCTACGCCACCAAAAGCAAGCGTGGCAGTTTGCCGAAAATGGTGCTTATCGGCGATATTGTGGGTGATGATGCCGATGCCGTTGCTACGGCAGCCAGCGAAGTCGTGCGCTTGTCCAATACGCGGCACGGTGAGGGTTTTGTTGCGGTCAGCGCCGAGGCGCGTAAAAAGTTCTGGCTCGATCGCTCCCGCACGGCAGCCATTGCCCGTCATACCAACGCCTTCAAGATCAACGAAGACGTGGTGATTCCCCTCAATCGCATGGGTGAATACACCGATGCTATCGAGCGTATCAATATCGAACTGTCCACGCGCAACAAGTTGCGCTTGCTGGATGCCCTCGAGGTATTTTTGGGCAGTGGCGACTTGCCGGTGGGCAAAGCCGAAGACGCTGACGACGCCCGGCAAACCCGGGCCGAAATTCTGGCCGAGCGTACGCGCGACGCCATCGATACGCTGCGCGATGCGCGCAAACGCTGGACCTGGTTGCTGGAAAACCTCGATCTTCCGCTGTCACAGGCCTTGACCGTCTTGTCGTCTATCGGTTTGCAGGGGGTGGCGGATACCCTGGCAGAGCGTCTGGTGCAGCAGCCCGATGCCCGCGTATTCGATGTCGTGCAAGACCACACCATTCGCATTTCCTGGAAAACCGAAGTCCGGGCGCTGTTCGAGCGCTACTTTGCGGGGGCGGCCTGTGCGGCGGTGCTGGCCGAAATTCAGGCCATTCACGACCGTGTCCTTAAAGGGCGGGTATTCGTGGCGCTGCACATGCATGCGGGTGATGGCAATGTTCATACCAACATCCCCGTCAACTCCGACAATTACGACATGCTGCGCGAAGCCAATGAGGCCGTGGTGCGGATCATGCAAATTGCCCGCGACCTTGACGGCGTGATCTCGGGCGAGCACGGCATTGGCCTGACCAAGTTTGAATTCCTCACACAAGACGAGCTTCAGCCGTTCCAGGACTACAAGCGTCGTATTGACCCCAAGGGCCACTTCAATGCGGGCAAACTGATGCCCGGTGCCGACTTGCGGCATGCCTGGACGCCCAGTTTCAACCTGATGGGCCACGAGTCGCTCATCATGCAGCAAAGCGAAATCGGCGCCATCTCGACTGCCATCAAAGATTGCCTGCGCTGCGGCAAGTGCAAGCCGGTGTGCTCAACCCATGTGCCGCGCGCCAATTTGCTGTATTCGCCGCGCAACAAGATTCTGGCCACATCGTTGCTGATCGAAGCGTTTTTGTACGAAGAACAGACCCGTCGTGGCATCAGCCTGCACCATTGGTCAGAGTTTGAAGACGTGGCTGATCATTGCACGGTGTGCCACAAGTGCTACAACCCCTGTCCGGTCGACATCGACTTTGGCGATGTGTCCATGGAAATGCGCGCGTTGCTGCGTCGCATGGGCAAAAAGTCGTTCAATCCGGGAACGGCGGCTGCCATGTTCTTCCTGAATGCCAAAGATCCGCGCGTCATCAAGGCCACGCGTACGGCCATGGTTGACCTGGGCTACAAAGCGCAGCGGTTTGCGCACGATCTGCTGTCGGCGCCCGCGCGCAAGCAAGTTGAGCAGCCGCCGGCCACCATCGGCAAGCCGCCCCTTCGCGAGCAGGTCATTCATTTCGTCAACAAGAAAATGCCGGGTGGCTTGCCCAAGCAAACCGCACGCAAGTTGCTTGATATTGAAGACGCCAACTACGTGCCCATCATTCGTAATCCGGCAGTAACCAGCGCTGATACCGAAGCAGTGTTCTATTTCCCGGGGTGTGGCTCTGAACGCCTGTTCTCGCAGGTCGGGCTGGCCACGCAGGCCATGCTCTGGCATGCCGGGGTGCAAACGGTTCTGCCGCCGGGTTATTTGTGCTGTGGTTATCCGCAGCGTGGCAATGGCATGACCGACAAGGCTGAAAAGATCATCACGGATAACCGGGTCTTGTTTCACCGGGTCGCCAATACGCTCAACTACCTCGATATCAAAACCGTCGTGGTCAGTTGCGGTACTTGCTACGATCAGCTGGCCGGGTACGAATTTGAAAAAATCTTCCCGGGTTGTCGTCTGATCGATATCCACGAATACCTGCTTGAAAAAGGCATGAAGCTTGACGGCGTGACCGGTAGCCGGTACATGTACCACGACCCGTGCCATACCCCCATGAAGCTGCAAGACCCGATGAAAACGGTCAAGGCTTTGGTGGGTGAAGAAGCCATCAAGACGGATCGCTGCTGTGGTGAATCCGGCACGCTGGCGGTTACCCGCCCCGATGTCTCCACTCAGGTACGCTTCCGCAAGCAAGAAGAGTTGTTGAAAAATACCGCCCAGATTCGCGATGACGGCTATCAGGGCCAGGTCAAGATCCTGACGTCGTGTCCATCTTGTTTGCAGGGTCTGTCACGTTACGAGGGCGACACGGGCATGCAGGCCGACTACATTGTGGTCGAGATGGCGCGCCATGTGTTGGGTGAGTCGTGGCTGGAAGACTACGTGAAGGTTGCGAACGCCGGCGGTATTGAGCGGGTTCTGGTCTGATTTTTTGTTGGCTTTGCACTGACAAAGAGCCCTGGTGATCCCGGGGCCCTTTGTTACTGTTAGCAGCGCCTGGGTTATTTACTTGTTTGGCCGGTTTCGGGGGGCGGGCAAACCCGGCTGGCGGCAAACTCAAGCGCAAAATTACTGCCGGCGCCCAGTCGGCTTTGAATCGTCAGTTCGGCGTTGTGACGCATGGCCACGTGCTTGGTAATGGCCAACCCAAGGCCAGTGCCGCCGGTAGAGCGCGAGCGGCCGCGGTCAACCCGGTAGAAGCGTTCGGTCAGGCGTGGCAGGTCTTGGGGCGAAACGCCGATGCCGGTATCCTGAACCGAGTAGCAGGCCAGCCCTTGTTCGGTTTTGTACCAGCTGACGGTAATGGTGCCGTCTTTAGGGGTATAGCGCACGGCATTGGTCAGCAGGTTGCTGACGGCTGAAACCAGTTCGGTTTCAATACCCATGATGCACAGGTTTTCGTCAATGTTTTCAACAAAGACATGCTGCTCAGCGGACAGCAAGTGGGCCTGCTGAAGCGCCTTGTGGATCACTTCGCTCATTTGCACCGGAAGCCCCGCCTGTGTCGGCGACGATTCCAGGGTGGATAAGGTCAGCAAGTCGGCCACTATCGCCTGCATGCGTTTGGCCTGGGTGATCATCAGATCAAGGTAATGCTGGCGCTGTTCGTCGCTGATGTCTTCGCGCGGGATGTCGTACAAGGTTTCCAGGAAGCCCAGCAGGACGGTTAGCGGGGTGCGCAGCTCGTGCGATACGTTGGCCACGAAATCTTTCCGTGTGGTTTCCAGCTTCTCGACCTGCGTGATGTCGCGTGTGACCAGCAGGTAGTGACCGATGCCATAGCGGGTCAGCTGCACCAGCAGGGTGCGTTCGACATTACCGGCGCTGTGGTGAAGCACCAGCGGTTCGGGCCATCGTTGTTGCTGGGCATACTTGCCAAATTCGGGGGCACGCAGAATGTTGAATATGCTGTGACCGCGGTCTGTGGCCAGGTTCAAGCCGGTGTGAGTGCTGGCGGTACGGTTGCACCAGGTCAACCGCTTTTCCTGGTCCAGCGTGACAGCGCCATCGGGCAGGGCCTCGGCGGCTTGCAGGATGCTGTCGACATCTTGTTCAAGTTCGGCAATGATGGCGCTATCGCGCCGTAGCTGGCGATAAATAGGCGCCAGGACTTCGTCCCATGGGCCTACCGATGGAGGGGGTGGCGCTGAGAGGTCTGCGACCCATTTTCTGATTTGAGCCAGTTGCGTGCCACTGACCAGAATCATGGCGGTCATGCCCAGTGTGGTCACGACCCAGCCTGCTGTTGCCGTTGTAAAGTAACCGACAGCCCAGCCCAGCAGGCCCAGGGCAATCAGGGAGAAAATGGTTTTGGGCATGGTCAGGCGCTTTGAGCCTTCGTGGTCTGGGGCAGCTGGACGGCAAAACGGTAGCCCGCACCGCGCACGGTTTCAATATGGTTTTCGTGGCCGCTGGGTTCCAGGGCTTTGCGCAGGCGACGGATATGAACGTCGACGGTACGCTCTTCAACAAAAACGTGGTCACCCCACACCTGGTCCAGCAGCTGGGCGCGTGAAAAAACGCGCTCGGTGTGCGTCATGAAAAAGTGCAGCAGGCGGAATTCGGTCGGCCCGACCGTCAGAGACAGGCCATTGCCCGTGACGCGGTGCGTGGCCGGATCCAGCTTCAGGGTGCCGATCTGGATGACATCGTCGGTTAGCTGGGGGGCACGTCGGCGTAGTACGGCCTTGATGCGGGCCATCAGCTCTTTAGGTGAAAAAGGCTTGGTGATGTAGTCATCGGCGCCGGCTTCGAGGCCTTCGATTTTGTCATTTTCGGCGCCTTTGGCGGTCAGCATGATGACCGGCACCTGGCGTGTTCGTTCATCAGCGCGCAGTTTTTTGGCCAGAGTGATGCCCGAGGCGCCGGGCAGCATCCAGTCCAGCAAGATCAGGTCAGGCAGTTCGGCGCGAATCAGTGTCTGGGCTTGTTCGGCGTCGAAGGCGCGCAGCACCTTGTGACCCGCAAATGACAGATTGACGGAGATCAGCTCCTGGATGGCGGGTTCGTCTTCGACGACCAAGATGGTTGTGCTCATGGCTCAAGGGATAAAATAACCAAAGAAGCTTCAATATTATGGCTTCAATGTTTCAAGTTTGTGAAAATTGCCATCTGGACGTTGTTGTGCCGCTTGCCGGCCAGCCTGCCAGACATCGGATACCATACGCGCTATGCAAAACACATCATCTAACCCGCAGGGCAGTTCTGGTAGCGGCCCCACCACGCATTTCGGCTATAAAACCGTGGCCGAAGCCGAAAAAGCCGCCAAAGTTGCCGAAGTGTTTCACTCGGTAGCCCAACGCTACGACATTATGAACGATCTGATGTCAGCGGGGCTGCACCGCGCCTGGAAGGCATTCACCATTGCCCGCGCCGATGTTCGCCCAGGCATGAAGGTGCTGGACATTGCCGGCGGCACCGGAGACCTGGCCAAGGCGTTTGCCCGCAAGGCCGGGGCGACCGGAGAAGTTTGGTTGACCGATATCAATGACTCCATGCTGCGGGTAGGGCGCGACCGTCTGATTGACAAAGGCCTTGTGTTGCCAACAGCCGTATGCGACGCCGAAAAACTGCCATTCCCCGATGGCCATTTTGATCGCGTCAGCGTGGCCTTTGGTCTGCGTAACATGACGCACAAAGACGTTGCGCTGTCTGAAATGCGTCGTGTGCTCAAGCCGGGTGGCAAGTTGCTGGTGCTTGAGTTTTCGCAAGTGGCCAAGCCATTGGCACCCGCTTACGATTGGTATTCTTTCAAGGTGTTGCCGTGGTTGGGCAAAAAGGTGGCGGGTGACGAAGACAGCTACCGCTACCTGGCGGAATCCATTCGCATGCATCCTGACCAGGAAACGCTGGCAGCCATGATGAAAGACGTCGGCTTCGAGCGCGTGCGCTATTTCAATTTGACGGCAGGTCTGGTCGCCTTGCACGAGGGTGTGAACCTGGGTTGAGCCCTTTGGCTTGAGATATCTTTCAGCTTCTAGTAAGATTGTGCGCTACCAGGCAGTTATTGCCTTGCAATCTTTGGTTCGGAGCTTAAACATTATGTCTCGACGCTTTTCCCGTTTTCTGGCTGTCGCCTTGCTGGCCGTTTCTACGGTCGGTATGGTGGCTGTCTCCTTCGATGACGAGGCCCGTCGCATGAGCGGTGGTTCCAGCTTCGGCCGGCAGTCCAGCAATGTTACCCAGCAGCGCCAGGCCACGACGCCACCTGCAGCAACGACCACGCAGCGTAGTGCCTCGTCCGCTGCTCCCGCAGCAGGTGCGGCTGCCGCAGGTACCGCCGCAAAAAGTGGCATGTCCCGCTTTCTCGGGCCTATCGCCGGCATAGCCGCAGGCCTGGGTATTGCGGCGCTGTTGTCCAGTATGGGCTTGTCGGGTGCCTTCCTTGAAATGATCTCCAGCTTGCTACTTATCGGCCTGTTGGTGTTTGCCGTGCTCTTTATCGTGCGCCGGTTGCGCGGTGGTGCAGCCACGCCGGCTGTCCAGGGTGCTGGTGGCATGCAGCGCATGGCCCAGCCTGACGCATGGCAGCCACCCCAGGCACAGCAGCCTGCGTCCGTTGCGCCGGTCACCCCTGTGGCCTCAGCGGCCGCTGCTTCAGCCGACCCTGCAGATCCGTCCTGGTTTATTCCGGGTGATTTCGATACGCCGACTTTTCTGGCCAATGCCAAGAAGCAGTTCGCTGAAATCCAGGCCATCTGGGACAGCGGTAATGTTGCCGGTCTGTCCGAATACCTGACCGATGACCTCATCGCCGAAATGAAGCCTCAAATTGAAGCACGTGGCGGCAAGGCGGAACACACGGAAATCGTTTTGCTCAATGCCGAGTTGCTGGGTATTGAAACGGTCAGCGGTGGTCACCTGGCCAGTGTTCGCTATTCGGGTATGCTGCGCGAAGCGCCCGGTGCCGAGGCCTTCCGCTTCGAGGAAGTCTGGAATCTGTACAAGGCTGACGGTCAGGGCTGGTTGTTGGCTGGTATTCAGCAAATTCCGGTCGAGGGCCAATAAGCTTCTGCGCATTGTCGGTGCGGTCTTCACAGGCCGCCACAGGGGCCGGTACCGCACAGCGTTGCGCCCGGCCTGTTTTTTTGTGCAGACCGCAGTGCAGTCAAAAACGTTAAACTTAGGCCTGTATATTTT
>JAAYID010000023.1 GCA_012744285.1 Alcaligenaceae bacterium | reverse complement strand
GGGTTACGTTCTCACGCTTCCTTGAAGTGTCCACCGACATGGGGCTGTACATCGGTGCGGCCATCGTGTTTGTGTATGCGGTGTTCGGTGGCATGAAGGGCATTACCTACACCCAAGTGGCGCAGTACGTCGTACTGATCATCGCCTATACGGTACCCGCACTGTTCATTTCGCTCAACCTGACCGGCGACCTGCTGCCTCAAGTGGGTCTGGTGGGCAGCTATGCTCCATCGGGTGGCGATATTTCGTTCCTTGCCAAGCTCAACCAGGTCGTCACCGAACTGGGCTTCACCGCCTACACGGCCGACACCAGCAACCGGCTGAACATGTTTCTGTTCACCATGTCGCTCATGATCGGTACGGCCGGCCTGCCCCACGTCATCATCCGTTTCTTCACAGTACCCAAAGTGGCCGATGCCCGTTCATCTGCTGGCTGGGCCCTGGTTTTCATTGCCCTGCTCTACACCGTGGCCCCTGCAGTCGGCTCAATGGCCCGCCTGAACCTGACCACCACCATGTGGCCCGCCGCCATCACAGCCTCGGCCACCAGTGGTAACGCCATCTCGCGCGCCGACATCGACAGCAAGCCCGAACTGTCCTGGATCCGCACCTGGGAGAAAACCGGTTTGCTGGCCATGGAAGACAAAAATGGCGACGGCCTGATCCAGTACTACAACGACAAAGCCCCCGCCGACTCTCCCATCATGAAAATGGCGGCTGAAAAAGGCTGGAAAGGCAACGAGCTGACCAAAGTCGACAACGACATCATGGTACTGGCCAACCCGGAAATTGCAGCGCTGCCCGGCTGGGTCATCGCGCTGGTCGCAGCCGGGGCACTGGCAGCAGCGCTTTCAACTGCAGCCGGCTTGTTGCTTGCGATTTCATCTGCCATTTCTCACGACCTGATCAAGGGTTCCATCAAGCCTGACATCACAGAAAAAGGCGAGTTGACGGCAGCCCGCATTTCCATGACCTTCGCCATCGTGGTGGCGACCTGGCTGGGGCTGAACCCTCCGGGGTTTGCCGCCCAGGTGGTCGCTCTGGCGTTCGGCCTGGCCGCAGCAACCATCTTCCCCGCACTGATGATGGGTATCTTCTGGAAACGCATCAACAAGCAGGGCGCCATCGCTGGCATGCTGGTTGGCCTGGTGTTTACCGCCGTCTACATCTTTGTGTACAAAGGCTGGTTCTTCATTCCGGGTACTAATAACCTGCCCGATACACCGGCAAACTATGTCTTCGGTATCTCGCCCCTGTCCATCGGTGCCGTTGGCGCGTTACTGAACTTCATTATGGCCTACCTGGTCTCTTCGGTTACCGAAGCGCCGCCCAAGCACGTGCAAGACCTGGTTGAATCCATCCGCATCCCCAAAGGTGCGGGGGCAGCCAGCTCGCACTAACCTCGTCTGCCGGTCTGGCCCTGGCCAGACCGGCATCACGGCAACACAGACCAGGGTGCCACGCGCACCCTGCGTCATTTACAGATAATGCCTGCCCCCTGGACTGAAACACAAGGTTTCCTGCGACCATGCTAAACACGCCACCCCTCGACGTTGCCGGGTTTCTTGAGTCCCTGGCCCCGTATGACAGTTTGTCACGCGAAGAATTGACCCGGTTGGGCAAAGTTCTGGTGGAAAAACACTACCAACCCGGAGAGTTTATCTACCGCATTGACGAACCCCTTGACGGTGTTCATGTCATTGTTTCGGGCGACGTGGAAGTGACTGATCGAAACGGCCAGGTGGTTTCCCGCTTGTCAAAACGCCAGAGCTTTGGTGAACGGGGGTTGATGCGCAGCGGTGAAGGGCTGGCGTCAACAACCGCCCAGGCCCGCTCGGCAACCGAAACCCTGCTCATCCCGGCGCCAGAATTCCGCCGCCTGATCCGTCGTTCCAGTGTCTTTGACCACTTCTTTTACTACGGCAACCGTACGGCCAACCGCCCTACCGACCTGAACTCACTGAAGGTCGAAGACCTGATCACCCGCAAAGCCATTGCCTGCTCACCCGACACCCCCGTCTTCAGAGCCGCCCGCATCATGCGCGACGAAGGAATTTCATGCCTTGGCGTACTGACACCGGGCACACAGCACCTTGTGGGTATCGTGACGGTGCGCGACCTGGCCAACCGGGTACTGGCCGAAGGGCTTGATGCCGGCACACCGGTCAGCCAGGTCATGACCGCAAACCCGCCCTGCCTGCCCCCTACGGCACTGGGTGCCGATGTACTGCGCACCATGATGGAAAACAATATCGGCCATTTGCCGATTGTGCACTATGGTGATTTCTACGGCATCATCACGCAAACGGATTTAACCCGCTTCCAGGCCGTCAGCAGCGCCTTGATGATCCATGACATCAGCCAGGCCAAAGACATCAAACAACTGGCCAGGCTTGCGCGCGCACTGCCCAAAATGCTGACCCAGCTGGTGGCAAGCCAGCAGCGTCACGAAGTGGTCACACGCCAG
The DNA here is from genome assembly GCA_012744285.1 of Alcaligenaceae bacterium. Classification (GTDB taxonomy): domain Bacteria; phylum Pseudomonadota; class Gammaproteobacteria; order Burkholderiales; family Burkholderiaceae_B; genus Neopusillimonas; species Neopusillimonas aromaticivorans. The sequence continues at coordinate 1,388 of JAAYID010000023.1, read as the reverse complement.
ATTACCGACGTTACCGATGCCATTACCAAGCGCCTGCTGGCGATGGCCCAGGAACGCCTGGGGCCGGCGCCGGTGCCGTTCTTGTGGCTGGCCTGTGGCAGCCAGGGTCGGCAGGAACAAACCGGCGTCTCCGACCAGGATAACTGCCTGTTTCTTGACGACAGCGTAACACCTGACGACCTGCCCTACTTTGAACAACTGGCCCGCTTTGTATGCGATGGTCTGAACGACTGTGGTTATGTGTACTGCCCCGGTGACATGATGGCCACCAACCCGCGCTGGCGACAACCGATCAGCACCTGGCGTCACTATTTTCAGAACTGGATGACTCATCACGCTCCGGAATCACACATGCTGGCGTCCGTCATGTTTGACCTGCGTCCGATTGGCGGCAACACCGCGCTGTATGACACCCTTCAGGCCGAAACACTCCAGGCCGCATCGAAAAACACGATTTTCATGGCTCACATGGTCGCCAACAGCCTCAAACACACGCCACCACTTGGATTGATCCGGGGGTTCTCTACCATACGCACTGCGCGCAACCGCCATCAAATCGACCTGAAACACAACGGCGTCATTCCCGTCACTGACCTGGCCAGGGTGTACGCCCTGCAAGGCCAACTGACCGAAATCAATACCCGGGCACGCCTGCAAGCGGCCGGCCACGCCGGTATTATTTCATCCGGCGGTACCGACGAATTGATTGCGGCGTACGACCTGATCGCGACCCTAAGGCTTGAAAGCCAGGTTCAACTGATCCGGTCAGGCCAAAAGCCCGATAACTATCTGACACCCTCGGAACTGCCGGAATTCCAGCGCAACCACCTGCGCGATGCCTTTGTGGTGGTTCGCACCATGCAGGCCTCGGCCGGACATGGTCGTCATGTTCCTGTTTAGGCAGTCAACCCATCCTTCGTTCAAATCATCTGGACCTGATATCAATAATGACTCAACAACGACACCCATTCGGCGGAGACTCTTCATATGTGGGCTGATTTCATCGCCATGCTTGCCGTTGCCGCACTGGCATTTTGTCTGGTATTCATCGCTGGCCGATTCCTGCGGCGCTCCGGGCGCCAATTAGAACGCTGGATCATGCCGGCCACCATCGGTGTCAGTGTTCTGGCCTACGCCATATGGAATGAATACACCTGGTTCTCACGGCTGCACAATGCCTTTCCCGAACATGTCGTCGTAGCCAGCACCGGTCAGCGCAGCTCACCCTGGGCGCCCTGGACCTACATCGCGCCGGTGACGGCCCGTTTTATCGCCATCGACACCCGTGCAATCGCCCGCTCTGAACAGCGTCCCGAACTGGCCAGGACAGAACTGTTTTTAATTGAACGCTGGCAACCCACCCGGGTGGTCAGTGTTGCTTTCGATTG
>JAAYID010000224.1 GCA_012744285.1 Alcaligenaceae bacterium | reverse complement strand
GTAATGGCAGCCTGACGGGTTTTGTTGTAAACCAGTTCAAGGTCGCCGATGATTTTCTTGGCGTTATCGGATGCTGCCTTCATGGCCACCATGCGAGCGGATTGCTCGGAGGCCATGTTCTCGGCAACTGCCTGATACACCAGACCCTCGACGTAACGCTGCAGCAGGTCGTCGATAACCGACTTCGAATCGGGTTCGTAGATGTAGTCCCAGCTGTACTTGGAGTTGAGGACAGCATCTTCTGCTTTTGCCTCGGCCTCGAACACGGCTTCGGTCTGGAAAGGATCAGACAAACCGCCAGGCAGTGGCAACAGGCGCACAAAAACCGGCTCTTGCTTCATCGTGTTGACGAAACGATTGGTGGCCAGGTAAACCGCATCGATTTTGCCATCGATGAAGTCATCAATCTGAACCTTGATGGCGCCGATAAGACGCTCGAGGTTAGGCTTGTCACCCAGCTGGACTTCTTGCGAAACCAGGTTGACACCAATACGGGTGAGGAAACCCAAACCCTTATTGCCAAGCGCAGTTGCCTGCACCTTGATACCCTTCTGGTTGAACTCTTTGATACGGTTCAACGCCAGACGGGTAATGTTGGTGTTCAAACCACCACACAGACCCTTGTCGGTTGATACAAGCACAATACCAACACCTTTCACGTCGGAACGTTCGATCATGAATGGGTGAGTGTAGTCGGGATGCGTTTGCATCAGGTGCGTAGCGATTGTACGCACCTTGGTTGCATAGGGACGGCCAGCACGCATCCGGTCTTGAGCCTTGCGCATTTTGGATGCAGCCACCATCTCCATGGCTTTGGTGATCTTCCGCGTGTTTTGCACGCTTTTGATCTTTGTTCGAATTTCCTTGATTCCGGCCATCGCGATTCCTGTCAGGGCGTTATGAGGGGGCTGGCGTGGCCTGCCCCTGCAGTCCTACGGGTAGCGGGTAAAACCCGCGTACCCTCGCCAATCAAATTAAAAAGCACCGTGCTTTTTGAAGTCTTCGATTGCGGAAACCAGCTCGGCTTCGTCTTCTTTCGACAGTTCTTTCTTGTCTTCGATACGCTGAACCAGTGCAGCATTCTTGGACTTGAGCGACTCTTTGAGAGCTTTTTCGAAGGGCAGGATCTGATCGACTTCGAGGTCGTCAAGGTAGCCCTTGGTAACAGCAAACAACGAAATAGCGAGTTCCCAAACCTGCAACGGCTGGTACTGAGGCTGCTTGAGCAGCTCTACCACGCGCTTGCCGCGCTCGAGCTGACGGCGTGTTGCATCGTCGAGATCGGAGGCGAACTGTGCAAACGCAGCCAATTCACGATACTGCGCCAGGTCGGTACGGATACCACCGGCCAGCTTCTTGACCACTTTGGTCTGAGCCGCACCACCCACTCGCGATACCGAAATACCTGCGTTGATCGCAGGACGGATACCGGCGTTGAACAGGTCGGTTTCAAGGAATATCTGACCGTCGGTAATCGAGATTACGTTGGTCGGAACGAACGCCGAAACGTCACCCGCCTGGGTTTCAATGATCGGCAATGCTGTCAGTGAACCGGTTTTACCTTTGACTTCACCTTTGGTGAACGCTTCGACGTAGTCGGCATTGACGCGGGCAGCGCGCTCGAGCAAACGCGAGTGCAGGTAGAACACGTCACCGGGATACGCTTCACGGCCGGGAGGACGACGCAACAGCAGCGATACCTGGCGATAGGCCCAGGCTTGCTTGGTCAGGTCATCGTATACGATAAGGGCATCTTCACCGCGGTCGCGGAAGTATTCGCCCATGGTGCAACCCGAATACGCAGCCAGGTATTGCATTGCAGCCGAATCAGAAGCAGAGGCGGCAACAACAATGGTGTATTCCATGGCGCCGTGCTCTTCGAGCTTGCGGACCACGTTATTGATTGTGGATGCTTTCTGACCGATCGCCACATAAACGCAAGTAACGTTTTTGCCTTTCTGGCTGATGATGGTGTCGATGGCAACCGCTGTCTTACCGGTTTGACGGTCACCAATGATCAGTTCGCGCTGACCACGGCCGATTGGCACCATGGAGTCAATCGCCTTGATACCGGTTTGCAGCGGCTGATCAACGGATTGACGCGCAATAACGCCCGGAGCAACCTTTTCAATGATGTCGGTGGCTTTGGCGTTGATCGGACCTTTGCCATCGATGGGCGTACCCAGCGCGTCGACAACGCGACCGCGCAATTCGGGACCAACAGGCACCTCAAGAATACGGCCGGTTGTTTTGACCGGATTGCCTTCGGAAACGCCGGTGTAGTCACCCAGAATAACGGCACCAACCGAATCACGCTCAAGGTTGAGCGCCAGACCGAAGACGTTATTGGGGAATTCAAGCATTTCACCCTGCATTACATCGGACAAGCCGTGAATGCGGGTAATACCGTCGGTCACGGATACGACCGTGCCCTGCGTACGTACGTCGGTAGACGCGCCCAAGCCTTCGATGCGGCTTTTCAACAGCTCGCTGATCTCTGACGGGTTAAGTTGCATGTTCAGACTCCTGAATCCTGTTATATGGCACGCTTAGGCGGCCAGCGTGTCGCGCATGCGGGCCAGTTGGGCCTGCACAGAAGTATCGAGTACCTGGTCGCCAACAACCACCCGGACGCCACCGATAAGGGCGGGATCAACGGTGACAGATGGCTTGAGCTTAAGGCCAAACTTTTTCTCGAGACCGGTTAAAAGCTCTTGAACTTGCGAATCGTAAAGCGCAAATGCGCTGGTGATTTCGGCAAGTGCGGTGCCCTCGAACTGGTTTTTCAATAGATCAAATTGCTGGGCGATTTCAGGCAGCAACAAAACGCGGCCGTTTTGAACCAGCAGTTCAATGAAATTACGTGCTGCATCGGACAGGGGCGATTTGATCAACCCTGTAAACAGTTCGACGCGCTGTGTTTTGTTGATACGAGGATCAGTCAGCGCTTCGCGCACGTCGTCAAGACTTGCCACTGCGGCAAGCTCGTTAACCAAACCCGACCAGGAAGCCAGGGCGTCCTGGTTGCCCTTGGCCGTAGCGAACAGCGCTTCGGCGTAGGGTCGGGCAATAGTCGATAATTCAGCCATGGCCTTGCCCTGATATTAGAGTTGTGCCTTAAGCTGGTTCAACAGCTCGGCATGTGCCTGTGCATCGATTTCTCGTTTGAGAATCTGCTCGGCGCCCGCGATAGCCAGATTGGCCACATCGTCGCGAAGACTGTTACGCACACGCTGAACTTCCTGTTCAGCATCTTGCTTGGCCTGCGCAATGATTCGAGCTTTTTCAGCTTCGGCTTCACGACGGGCTTCGTCGATAATGCCTGCGGCCTGCTTTTCAGCTTCGAGCATGCGGGCGTGATTCTCGGATTTGGCAGAAGCTTCGATCAGGCTGATACGTGCCTGGGCCTGCGCCAAATCGGCTTTACCCCGGTCGGCCGCAGCAAGGCCATCGGCGATTTTCTGACGGCGATCTTCGATTGCTTTCGTTATAGGCGGCCACACGAATTTCATCGTGAACCAACCCAGAACAAAAAACACGATCATCTGAAAAAAGAGAGTCGCGTTTAAATTCACGGTCATGTCCCTTTAAAACCACAAGTGCCTGCAGATTGAATGCAAAAACACCTGGTATCCAAGCCGTTAGCAGCAGCACCCCTGGCGCTGCCCACGACGACTACGAAGCTCGCCACACGGCGAGCACACCCGCTTAACCAACGAAAGGATTGGCAAATGCGAACAACATCGCGATACCCACACCGATAAGGAACGCAGCGTCGATAAGACCAGCCAACAGGAACATTTTTGTTTGCAAAGCGTTCATCAGCTCGGGCTGGCGAGCCGAAGCCTCGAGGTATTTACCACCCATCAGAGCGATACCGATTGACGCACCAAATGCACCGATACCAACGATAAAAGCACAAGCCAGAGCAACGAAAGCGACGTTAGTCATAACAACTCCTTGGTTAAAAAACCTATGTAATCAAAAGCCAAAAAAGAAAACCGCCCTGCAAGAAAAACCCGCCAACATGGCCAGCACCCTTGAGCCCTGACCACGCCAGACTTTATTAGTGGTCTTCGTGCGCCAAACCCACATACACCAGCGTCAACATCATGAAAATGTACGCTTGCAATACAACAATAAGGATGTGGAAAATTGCCCAAACGGAACCAGCCAGAACATGACCGATACCCAGCCCAACGCCGCCCACACCAAAACCAGCCCAGGCACCGCCCAGAAGAGCAATAAGCATGAATACCAGTTCACCGGCAAACATGTTGCCGAACAACCGCATACCCAACGACACAGTCTTGGCGACGTACTCCATGAGGTTCAACAGAATGTTGAATGGAACAAGCAGCAAACCGACAACACCGTGACCATGGAAGGGCGCCGTAAACAAGCTTTTCACAAAGCTGCCGCTACCCTTGATTTTCATACCGTAGTAGATGGTGAGCAGCAGCACACCCAGCGACATCCCCATAGGAACGTTAAGGTCGGCCGTTGGCAAGATACGGTGATAGTAAAGTGGATCACCCGTCTGGGCACCAACGCCGGTTACCTTGAACAACCAGGGCAAAAGGTCGACCGGAACCAGGTCGAGGGCATTCATGAAAATAACCCACAGGAAAATAGTGAGTGCCAACGGCGCCACAAACTTGCGGGTTGCCTCGCTGGGGATGATACTTTTCGCCTCTTGGGCAACCATATCAACCAGAATTTCGATGGCCGCCTGAAAGCGACCCGGCACACCAGCCGTTGCCCGACGCGCTGCTTTCCACATCAGCAAAACGACAAACAGGCCCATTAAAACAGACCAGAAAATAGAGTCGTAGTTGATGACTGAAAAGTCAGCAATTGCAGATTGCTTTTCGCCGAGGCCATTCAAATGCACTAAGTGGTGCTGAATATAGTAAGACTGTGGCGAAATATCACTAGCAGCAGCCATTTGAACCTTTACCTTGTTGACTTTATAACGGGCATGAAGCTGATAAGATCAGCGACACGCATGATTTTTAAACAACACTATGTCAACTTGCCAGACATCAGCAAGAGCGCATAGCCTTTTAAGGCCATAATCAACCCGAAGATCAGGGCAGGCCATACCAGCCACGACTGGGCCGTATACACAACCAGTGCCAGCAAGCCCGTTGCCGCCACCAGCTTGATTAACTCACCAACCAGAAACCCGGCAGGGTTGGCACCACGACCGGACAATAAACTGAGCAGCAACCGCAAAGCGAACAACGAGTTTGGCACCAGATAGACTGCAGCGCCCAGCAATGCCGAAACACCCGCAGCCACACCACCAACTAGCAACGACACCAGCGCCGCCACAACTGCCATAAGGCCTTGCGCCGCCAGCGCACGCACAAGACCCTGTATGGCCTTTGCCCTGACAATGGCTTTTTGCTCTTCGGTGAGCCGAACCGCAGATTCGGAGCCCGCAGATTTTACCTGATTCGCCAATGACACGTTGGTTAAGCCTGTGTTGGTTAAGCTTCAAAGACCTGGTCTTCTGTAACAGTAAAAACCGTATGTTGAAGCCGCAATCACCAAGCTTCAAATGCAGGCAAGAACAAGCCGCTTTTGAAGCGCCAAACCCGTCGAGTATAACTTTATTTTTTGACGCTAAGCAAATCGTTGTGCCATGCAACAAATACATGGCACAACCGCGACTCAGTCGTGACGAAAGTCTGGGCTGCGTTTTTCAATGAAGGCATTCATGCCTTCTTTCTGGTCATGAGTCGCAAAAAGCGCATGGAAATTGCGGCGCTCAAACAACAGACCTTCGTTAAGGGGCGCTTCGTAGGCACGATTGATCGCTTCTTTAGCCATCATGACAGATGGCAGCGACATCGAAGCGATGACGGCTGCCGCTTCCAGGGCCTCGTCAAGCACACGTTCTGCGGGCACCACGCGCGCCACAAGACCGGCCTGCTCGGCCTCGCGGGCATCCATCATGCGAGCCGTAAGGATCAGATCCATGGCCTTGGCCTTGCCCACGGCACGCGGCAACCTTTGCGTACCGCCAAACCCCGGAATGATGCCCAGTTTGATTTCAGGTTGCCCGAATTTGGCATTTTCACCCGCAATGATGAAATCACACTGCATCGCCAGTTCGCAGCCGCCCCCAAGCGCAAAACCGCTGACTGCGGCAATAATGGGCTTGCGAACACGACGCAGATATTCCCACTGGTGCCCCAGATAGTCTTGCTTGTAGACATCGGTGTACGACCAGTCTTTCATGGCGGCAATATCCGCCCCGGCTGCAAAGGCCTTCTCGTTGCCGGTCAGGACGATGGCACCGATACCATCGTCGGCATCAAACCCCTGCATCGCTTTGGCGACCGCTTCAATCACCTCGTTGCTCAAGGCGTTCAGAACCTTGGGACGGTTCAGGGTAATCAGGCCGACCCGGCCGCGCGTTTCGACGTTGACTAAAGGCTCACTCATGCTGACTCCTTGCACAGTAATATATGCATATGAATGCAAAACCGCTACTTTACCGCTTAACGCCCACCGACCCGGCTGGACATTACTTTTCTGTTGAGCTGACCATCGACACGCCGACACCGGGCGGTCAGGTCGTCAGCCTGCCCGCCTGGATCCCTGGCAGTTACCTGATTCGTGATTTTTCGCGACACATTGTGCACATCGACGCCTGGTCAGGCCGGCACCCTGTCGCGCTGCAAAAAACCTCGAACCACAGCTGGCAATGTGCCCCCTGTGACGGACCCTTGCAGTTGCGCTACACCGTCTACGCATGGGATTTATCCGTTCGCGGCGCCCACTTCGATGAAACCCATGCCTTTTTCAATGGCACCAGTGTGTTCCTGCAGGCACAAGGGCACGATCACCGCCCCTGCCTGCTGGACCTTCAACCGCCGCCACACCGTACAGACTGGAAGGTTTACACGAGCCTGCCTGAAGCGCCTGCACGCGAGTTTGCCAACGCTGCCAAACGCCATGGCTTTGGTCTGTATCTGGCGCACGACTACGATGCCCTGATTGACCACCCGGTTGAAATGGGCACCCCGCTGGTTACCCGCTTCAGCGCATGCGGGGCGGAACACGAACTGGTATTCACCGGCCTTGTACCCGGCCTTGATCTTGAGCGCATCAGCCAGGACGTCAAAAAAATCTGCGAAACACAGATCAGGTTCTTCGAGCCGGAAACAGCGCACGCGCC
>JAAYID010000223.1 GCA_012744285.1 Alcaligenaceae bacterium | reverse complement strand
GTGCTGGGCGAACCCCAGATTCTGGGGCAAATGAAAGATGCCGTGCGGGCTGCCGAACAGGCAGGCTCGCTGGGCACTTTGTTGCATCAGTTGTTTCAGCGCACCTTTTCGGTGGCTAAAGAAGTCCGTTCGCAAACAGCCATCGGGGCCAATTCGGTATCCATGGCGGCAGCCGCCGTGCGTCTGGCCGAACGCGTTTTTGGCGACTTGTCCCAAACGCGCGTGCTGTTTATTGGGGCGGGTGAAATGATCGAACTGTGCGCCACCCATTTCGCTGCGGCAGAGCCCGCTCAAATGACGGTGGCCAACCGCACCGCTGAACGCGCCGAAGCGTTGGCGTCACGTTTCAACGCGAAAACCATGCGGCTGTCCGAATTGCCGGAAAAATTGGCCGAATTTGACATCGTTGTGTCCTGTACGGCCAGTTCCTTGCCTATTCTGGGTCTGGGTATGGTCGAGCGCGCCACCCGTATTCGCCGTCACAAGCCTATGGTCATGGTCGATCTGGCCGTGCCGCGCGACATTGAAACCGAAGCCGGTCGCCTTGACGATGTGTATCTGTATTCGGTCGATGATCTAGGCCGTATTGTGCAAAGTGGCACTGACGCACGTCGTGCTGCCGTGGTTCAGGCGGAAGCCATCATTGAAACCCGGGTGCAGCACTTCATGCACTGGCTGCACAACCGTGAAATCGTGCCCGCTATCGTCAGCATCCATCAAAAGGCTGAGGCCCTCAAGCACCACGAGCTTGATCGCGCCCGGCGCATGCTGGCCAGTGGCAAGTCGGCTGAAGATGTCCTTGAGCACCTTGCACACAGCCTTACCCAAAAATACATCCACGGTTCGCTGGCAACGCTCAATCGCAGCGAAGATACTGATCGCAAGCAATTGCTGGCACTGCTGCCCGCGTTGCTGCCTGACCCCGAACGTCGCCGTTAGCGTCTCTGCTGCGTTGCGTCGTCCGTTCTTGCCGACTTCCTGACGCATCAGGCGTTCAGGTGCCCAATTTTCCCGTAGTCAACACCCCATGAAACAATCCATGCGTGATCGGCTCGAGCAGTTTGCTCGCCGACTTAAAGAAATCGATGCCATGCTGGCCGAGCCTGAAATTGCCGGTGACATGGATAAATTCCGTCGTCTGTCCCGTGAGCGTTCCGAACTTGAGCCTGTCGTAACCGAGTTCGAGGTCTGGCTGGCTGTCGAAGGGGATATGCAGGCGGCGACCGAAATGTTGTCAGACCCGGACATGCGCGACATGGCTGAAGAAGAGCTGAAACTGGGCAAGGCACGTATTGCCCAACTCGAAGACAGCTTGCAGTTGTTGCTGCTGCCTAAAGACCCCGATGACGGTCGCGGTGTTTTCCTTGAGATTCGGGCGGGTACCGGGGGCGATGAAAGCGCCTTGTTTGCCGGTGACTTATTGCGCATGTACACCCGTTATGCCGAATCCAAAGGCTGGCGCGTTGAGTTCATGTCTGAAAGCCCTTCTGAGGTCGGTGGCTACAAAGAAGTGATTGCGCGTCTGGAAGGGGATGGCGTTTATGGTCAGCTGAAGTTCGAGTCCGGAGCGCATCGGGTGCAGCGTGTGCCCGCTACCGAAACCCAGGGTCGCATTCACACCTCTGCCTGTACGGTGGCGATTTTGCCGGAAGCCGACGAAGTGTCCGATATCGTCATCAATCCGTCCGATTTGCGTATTGATACCTTCAGGGCCAGTGGCGCGGGCGGGCAGCATATCAACAAAACCGATTCTGCCGTTCGTATTACCCACTTGCCCACGGGGCTGGTGGTTGAGTGCCAGGATGACCGCTCACAGCACCGCAACAAGGACAAGGCCATGCAGGTGCTGGCGGCGCGCCTTAAAGACAAGCAGGTACAAGAGCAGCAAAGCAAGGAAGCGGCCGAGCGCAAGAGTCTCGTGGGGTCGGGCGATCGTTCCGAGCGTATTCGCACGTATAACTACCCGCAGGGTCGCGTTACCGACCATCGCATCAACCTGACCTTGTACAAGCT
>JAAYID010000222.1 GCA_012744285.1 Alcaligenaceae bacterium | reverse complement strand
CTGCGTGAGCGCATGAAGATTCCGGTTTTCCACGACGACCAGCACGGCACCGCCATTATTTCATCAGCGGCCATCCTGAACGGCCTGAAAGTTGTCGGCAAGAAACTCGACGAGGTCAAGCTGGTGTGTTCGGGTGCCGGCGCCGCGGCCATCGCCTGCCTGAACCTGCTCGTCAGCCTGGGCATCCCGCGCAAGAACATTTTTGTTGTTGATTCTCGCGGCGTTATCTGGGAAGGCCGTGATGCCAACATGGAACCCACCAAAGCCGAATACGCACAAAAAACCGACGCACGGACGCTGGCTGATGTCTGTAAAGGTGCTGACGTTTTCCTGGGTTGCTCGGCGCCCGGCGTACTGACTGCCGACATGGTCAAGAGCATGGCTGACAAGCCTCTTATTCTGGCCCTGGCCAACCCCGAACCCGAAATCCGTCCGGAAGTCGCGAAAGCCGCTCGCCCCGACTGCATCATTGCAACTGGCCGTTCCGACTATCCGAATCAGGTCAACAATGTCCTGTGCTTCCCGTTCATTTTCCGGGGTGCCATGGACGTCGGCGCAACGGTCATCAACGAAGAAATGAAACTGGCCTGCGTCAAGGCGATTGCCGAACTGGCCGAAGCCGAACAAAACGACGAAGTCGCCATGGCCTATGCCGGACAAGATTTGTCATTCGGCCCCGATTACATTATTCCTAAACCGTTCGATCCACGCCTGATCATCAAGATCGCTCCGGCAGTCGCCGAAGCGGCCGTTGCGTCGGGCGTAGCCACCCGTCCCATTGAAGATATCGAAGCCTATCGCCAGCGTCTGATGGGGCTGGTTTATCACACGGGCCAGCTCATGCGGCCTTTGTTCCTTCAGGCAAAAAGCGCGCCCAAACGGGTCATTTATGCCGATGGCGAAGACGAACGCGTCCTTCGTGCCGTCCAAACCGTCGTTGATGAAAATATCGCCAAGCCGATTCTTATCGGACGTCCGGCTGTCATCAACATGCGCATCCAGAAGTTCGGTCTGCGCCTGGTGCCCGGTCAGAATATCGAATTGGTCAATCCGGAAGACGACGAACGCTTCAACGAAACCTGGAACGGCTATTACAAGCTTCAGGGTCGTAACGGCGTCACTCCCGAAATTGCCAAGGCAATGGTACGCAAACACAACACGCTGATCGGCGCCATGCTGCTGCAGCGTGGCGATGCCGACGCCCTCATTTGTGGCATTGCCAGCAAGTTCGATAACCAGCTCAAGTATGTGGATGAAGTCATTGGCCTGAAAGAAGGGGTTAAAACCTACGCAGCCATGAATGTACTCATGCTGCCCGACCAGACCCTGTTTATTTGCGATACGCACGTCAATGAAAACCCCAGTGCTGAAGAAATTGCCGAAATGACGATTCAGGCTGCTGACGAAATCTTGCGTTTTGGCGTGGTCCCTAAAGTCGCTCTGCTTTCCCACTCAAACTTTGGCAGCCGGGTTACCGAGTCATCGCGCAAAATGGCGCTTGCACGTGAACTGTTGAACGAACGTGCACCGCAGCTCGAGGTCGAAGGCGAGATGCATGCCGACGCTGCATTGTCGGAAAAAATCCGCTTGCGCGCCTACCCTGATTCACGGTTGAAAGGGCCGGCAAACCTGCTGATCATGCCAAACCTTGATACCGGCAATATCACCTACAACATGCTCAAAATGACGGGCAGTAACGGGGTATCGCTGGGCCCGGTCTTGCTGGGTGCCGCCCGCCCGGTGCACATCCTGACCACATCAGCAACGGTACGCCGTATCGTCAACATGACTGCACTGGCTGTGGTTGATGCGCAGCAGGAAGCACAGCAAAAGGCCATGAACCCGTAAGGAATTTGGGGCTGGCACACCACCACAGGTTGGCGCGTGGCGTAGGACACGACGCTAACCGAAAGAAGGTTGTCAGTTCCATTTTTTTCAGGCTACGGCAACACACAAAAACTTCTGTCACGTTTCCATTTTGGCCTGATTTTTTGCGTCGCCAAAACAAAAAGCCCGCTTTTCAAGCGGGCTTTTTATTTTGAAGCTGACGGGCATGATGTTGAACTACATAGTGTGCAGCAAGTAACTTTAACAGCATTCCTGCACCTTCTCACCCGCCCGAAGGCAACTTGCCGCAACGCCTCGAACCCCATAGTTCAAGCGTGACCAAAAACAGAAAGCCCGCCATTTTGGCGGGCTTTCTGTTTGAGCAACCAGCGATTTACGCTTTGACGTCGCGAACCACTGAACCCGTGTACAACTGACGTGGACGACCGATCTTGTATTCAGGGTCGGAAATCATTTCGTCCCACTGCGAAATCCAGCCAACCGTACGGGCCAATGCAAAAATACCGGTGAACAACGGTGTCGGGATGCCAATGGCACGCTGAACGATACCCGAGTAGAAGTCAACGTTCGGGTACAGTTTACGATCAACAAAATACTGGTCTTCAAGCGCAATACGCTCGAGTTCCATGGCCAGCTTGAACAGCGGATCATTTTCAAGACCCAGTGCAGACAGAACTTCTTTGCAGGTTTCCTGCATCAGCTTGGCGCGAGGGTCATAATTCTTGTAAACGCGGTGACCAAAACCCATCAGGCGTACGCCCGATGTCTTGTCTTTGACCTGTTCCATGAACTCGCCAACTTTGGCCACACCGCCGTTCGCCTGAATGCTTTCAAGCATCTGCAGACAAGCCTCATTCGCGCCACCGTGTGCAGGACCCCACAGGCAGGCAATACCTGCCGAAATGGCAGCAAACGGGTTGGTACCTGACGAACCGCACAAACGAACAGTGGATGTCGACGCGTTCTGCTCGTGATCTGCGTGCAAGATAAAGATACGGTCAAGCGCACGTTCAACGACGTCATTGACCTTGTAGTCTTCGCAAGGGTTAGCGAACATCATGCGCATGAAATTACCCGTGTACGACAAGTCGTTACGCGGATAGATATACGGCTGACCCAGCGAGTATTTGTAAACCATTGCCACCAGTGTCGGCATTTTCGCAATGAGACGAATGGCCGACAAGCGACGATGTTCGGCATTGGTGATGTCGGTAGCATCGTGGTAGAACGCAGACAACGCACCTACCGCTGCTGTCAACATGGCCATCGGGTGCGCGTCACGGCTGAAACCACTGATAAACGTGGCCAGCTGCTCATGCACCATCGTGTGGTTGGTGACTTCGTTGTCAAATTTTGCCTTTTCCTGGGCATTGGGCAATTCACCGTTCAGGATCAGGTAGCAGACATCAAGGAAGTCGTTGTTCTGGGCCAACTGGTCAATAGGATACCCGCGGTAGAGCAACTGCCCTTTGTCGCCATCAATGTAGGTAATGCCCGATTCGCACGAAGCCGTGGACAGGAAGCCCGGGTCATACGTGAACATGCCGGTTTGACCATACAGTTTACGAATATCGATGACGTCAGGGCCAATGGAACCCTTGTACACCGGAAATTCTACCGATGCGCTGCCGTCCGAGAACGATAGCGTTGCTTTTTTATCTGACAGTTGCATCTTTTATCCTCAAAAATTTACAGCGCCCGCATCTGTTCGACCAGGCGCTGGATCTGGGGCGTATCGTACACCCCTTCCAGACCTTTCCGGCCCAACAAAACATCGAGCAATTCGTTGTCGCCCATTTCAAAAAGTTGCGTAAGGGCAACAACATCAGTATCGGTAAGTTGGGTTTCGTAATGATCCAGAAAATTGGTGATGATCAGATCATTTTCCAACAGACCACGGCGAGCCCGCCAACGCAGGCGGGCTCGCTCAAGTTCGGTGAGTGTGCTCATGGCACTTAAATACTGCGCCGAACCAGCAGTTCTTTGATTTTGCCGATAGCCATGGACGGATTCAGACCTTTAGGACAGACATCCGTACAGTTCATGATGGTATGGCAACGGAACAGGCGATAAGGGTCTTCGAGATTGTCGAGACGTTCGGTCGTTGCTTGATCGCGTGAGTCGGCGATGAAGCGATAGGCCTGCAACAAGCCGGCCGGACCGACAAACTTGTCGGGGTTCCACCAGAACGAGGGGCAAGACGTCGAACAGCACGCACACAGGATGCATTCGTAGAGGCCATCGATTTCTTCGCGGGCTTCAGGCGACTGCAAACGCTCGCGTTCAGGCGGCGGCGTATCGTTAATAAGGAACGGCTTGACCGAGTGATACTGATTAAAGAACTGGGTCATGTCGACGATCAGGTCGCGAACTACCGGCAGACCTGGAAGTGGACGCAGCACGATAGGCTGGGACAACTCGCGCAGGTTGGTGGTACATGCCAGGCCATTCTTGCCGTTAATGTTCATGGCATCAGAGCCACACACACCTTCACGGCACGAACGACGGATGGCAAGGCTGTCATCCACATCGTTTTTGATGCGAACCAGCGCATCAAGCAACATTTTGTCAGTTGGCTGAAGCTCGACTTCAAGCTTCTGCATGTACGGACGCTCGTCCTTGTCAGGATCGTAGCGGTAGATTTCAAACTTGACGATACGTTTTTGGCTCATTTCAGTTCCTGCTTAGAAGGTCCGTGCTTTGGGTGGGAAGCTGTCGACTGTCAACGGTTTCATTTGAACCGGTTTATAGTCGAGACGGCCGCCTTCTGAATACCAGAGTGTGTGGCGCAACCAGTTTTCATCGTCGCGCTCGGGGTGGTCATCGAGAGCGTGAGCACCACGGCTTTCGGTACGGTTTGCCGCCGATTTGATGGTTGCACGCGCAACTTCAATCATGTTGGACAATTCAAGCGCTTCGATACGGGCCGTATTGAACACCTTTGACTTGTCTTTGAAGTAGATTTCGTCGACTTGAGGCGTCAGGCTATCGATAGCATCAACACCTTTGTTCAACAATTCGAGTGTACGGAATACACCGCAGTGTGTCTGCATGGCGGTACGAATGGCATTACCCACTTCTTGCGCCTTGACACCCGATGTACGGCTTTCGAGTTTGTTGACACGGTCGAGCGAATAATCGAGCGACTCTTGGGGCAAAGGCTGATGCGATGTCTGACGATCAAGATTTTGATCGACGATGTGCTTGCCAGCAGCGCGCCCGAAAACGATAAGGTCGAGCAGCGAGTTCGTACCCAGACGATTGGCACCGTGCACCGATACCGCAGCACATTCACCGATGGCGTACAGGCCATTGACGACCTTGGTCTCGCCGTTTTTGAAGTCAACGACCTGACCATGGTAGTTTGCCGGAATACCGCCCATCTGGTAGTGAATGGTGGGCACAACGGGAATGGGCTCTTTGATGGGGTCAACGTTACCAAACTTGATCGCAATTTCACGAATGGACGGCAAACGCTTGTTGATGACGTCGGCGCCCAGGTGGTCAAGCTTGAGCAGCACGTGATCGCCATTGGGACCGCAACCGCGGCCTTCCTTGATTTCCTGGTCCATCGAGCGCGAAACGAAGTCGCGGGGGGCCAGGTCTTTGAGTGTAGGCGCGTAACGCTCCATAAAGCGTTCGCCGTCTTTGTTCAGCAAGATACCACCTTCGCCACGAACACCTTCGGTGATCAGAACGCCGGCACCGGCAACACCGGTGGGGTGGAACTGCCAGAACTCCATGTCTTGCAAGGCAATGCCTGCACGCGCAGCCATACCCAGACCATCGCCGGTATTGATAAAAGCATTGGTTGAGGCAGCCCAGATACGACCTGCACCACCGGTAGCCAGCACCGTGGTCTTGGCTTCGAAGATGTAGATCTCACCCGTTTCCATTTCGAGTGCTGTAACGCCAACTACGTCGCCGTCATCGTTGCGCAACAGGTCGAGCGCCATCCACTCGACAAAGAACTGTGTGCGCGAGGCAACGTTACGCTGGTAAAGCGTGTGCAGCATGGCGTGACCGGTACGGTCTGCGGCCGCACAGGCTCGCTGAACGGGTTTTTCACCGAAATTGGCCGTATGACCGCCGAACGGACGCTGATAAATAGTACCGTCAGGGTTACGGTCGAATGGCATGCCGAAGTGTTCAAGCTCGTATACGGCGGCCGGTGCCTCGCGGCACATGAATTCGATAGCGTCCTGGTCACCGAGCCAGTCGGAACCCTTGACGGTATCGTACATGTGCCAGTACCAGTTATCTTCGCTCATGTTACCCAATGATACACCAATGCCAACCTGTGCCGCAACGGTATG
>JAAYID010000022.1 GCA_012744285.1 Alcaligenaceae bacterium | reverse complement strand
GTGTGGTAAAGCTCGGTGAAGATGGTGCCGGCATCGCGGCCTTCGTGCAGATCTTTCCAGGCCTCTTCGGCGGTGAACGACAGAATGGGGGCCATCAGACGCAACAACGCATGGGTGATGTGGTACAGCGCGGTTTGCGCGGAACGACGGGCGATGCTGTTGGCTCCGGTTGTGTACAGGCGGTCTTTCAGGACATCCAGATAGAAGGCTCCGAGGTCTTCCGAACAGAAAATCTGCAGGCGTGATACCGCCGGATGGAATTCATAGCGGCGATAACAGGCCAGTACTTCGTCTTGCATCTGGGCCGTCATGCACAGGGCATAGCGGTCAATTTCGAACAGGTCATCGTCTGACACCGCTTGCTCGGCGACATTGAAGTCCTGGATATTGCCCAGCAAGAATTTCAGCGTGTTGCGAATGCGGCGGTAGCCTTCAACCACACGTTTCAGGATTTCGTCTGAAATCGACAGTTCACCTGAGTAGTCGGTGGAAGCGGTCCAGAGACGCAGGATTTCGGCACCCAACGAATCGGAAACTTTTTGTGGCGCAACAACGTTACCCACCGACTTGCTCATTTTACGGCCCTTGCCATCGACCACGAAACCGTGTGTCAGCAACGCCTTGTAGGGCGGTTCGCCATACAGCATGCAGCTGGTCAGCAAGGACGAATGGAACCAACCGCGGTGCTGGTCGGAACCTTCCAGATACAGGTCGGCAGGCCAGGTCAGTTCATCGGCATGGGACCCTTTGATGGCGTGATCGCGCCCACCCAGCACGGTGGCGTGGGTAGTGCCCGAATCGAACCACACGTCGAGCGTATCGCGATTTTTTTCGTACAGGCTGGCTTCGTCGCCCAGCAGCTCGGTCGGGTCGAGTGTTTGCCAGGCTTCAATGCCTTCCTTTTCGACACGCTGTGCGATTTGTTCGAGCAATTCGGGGGTGCGCGGGTGCAGTTCGCCGGTTTCTTTATGAACAAAAAAGGCCATGGGAACGCCCCACTGACGCTGACGCGACAATGTCCAGTCAGGGCGGTTGGCAATCATGGCATGCAGGCGGGCGCGACCCCAGGCTGGGTAAAACTGCGTGTTCTCGACCCCTTTCAGGGCCATTTCACGCAGGGTGGGGCTGTCTGCAACAATGCGGTCCATACCGGCAAACCATTGGCTGGTCGCACGGTAAATGACCGGTGTCTTGTGCCGCCAGCAGTGCATGTAGCTGTGTTTGAGCGGTGCCTGCTTGATCAGGCTGCCGACGTTGTCGAGGGCTTCGACGATTTTCGGGTTGGCTTTCCAGATCAGTTCGCCACCAAACAACGGCAGCGTGCTGGCGTAGTGACCATCACCCATGACCGGGTTGATGATGGCGTCGTCGGTCAGGCCATTGGCCTTGCAGACCAGGAAGTCGTCAACACCATAGGCGGGGGCGGCGTGGACCACCCCGGTTCCCGCGTCAAGGCTGACGTACTCAGCCGGGTAGACAGGGGCAACGCGCTGGTAACCCGTATCGGCGTCGTACAAGGGGTGACGGCATTCAAGCCCGGCCAGCGCCTGGCCGGCGACGGTTGCCACGACAGTGCCTTCAAGCCCCCAGTCTTGCAGACAGGATTCGACCAGGTCGGTGGCAATTAGCAGGTATTCGCCGGTGGCGCGTGGTTCGGCCAGCTTGACCAGTGCGTAACTGATTTCAGGGCCAACATTCAGCGCCTGGTTGGCCGGCAACGTCCAGGGGGTTGTTGTCCAGATGACGATAGCGCCTTCTACGGGCTGGTCCAGCCCAAAAATGGCAGCCACGCGGCCAGGGTCATTGAAACGGAACGCCACATGAACGGCAGGGTCGGTACGGTCGGCGTATTCCACTTCGGCTTCTGCCAGTGCGGAGCCACAGTCAAAGCACCAGTTGACGGGTTTCAGGCCACGAAACACGAAACCCTTTTCCAGGATTTTGCCCAGCGCACGCAGCTCGTCGGCCTCGTTGCTGAAATTCATGGTCAGGTAGGGACGGTCCCAGTCGGCCAGAACCCCCAGCCGTTTGAAGTCGATGCGCTGGCGTTCGATCTGCTCAAGGGCGTATGCGCGTGCTTTGGCCTGCACTTCACCGACAGGCAAGTGCTTGCCGTATTTTTTCTCGATCTGGATTTCGATGGGCATGCCGTGGCAGTCCCAGCCGGGCACATAGTGGGCATCGAAGCCATCCATATTGCGGCTTTTCACGATGATGTCTTTCAGGACTTTGTTGACCGCGTGGCCGATGTGAATGTCGCCATTGGCATACGGCGGGCCATCGTGCAGCACAAATTTCGGTCGCCCCTGGCTGGCTGCGCGAATGGCAGCATAAACCTTGTTTTCTTCCCATTCAGCAACCCATTTGGGTTCACGCTTGGCCAGATCGCCACGCATCGGGAAGGGGGTTTCGGGCAGGTTCAGAGTTTTTCTATAGTCCATGGAGCGCAAAGTAATCGCGAGCTTGCCGCGCATCGTTGTCGATGGCAGCGGTCATTGTGGGCAGGTCGGGAAAAGTTTCTTCGTCGCGCAGAAACTTGAGGAATTCAATGCGTGTGAGTTTACCGTATGCGTTGATGTTGCAATCGAACAAGTGCACTTCCAGCAGCACATGGCCGTTATTGTCGACCGTGGGCCGTACACCCAGGCTGGCAACGCCGTTCAGAGGGTGGTCGGCCAGATCGTAGGCCCGCACGATGTAAATTCCGGAACGTGCGGCGCATAACTGGGGTACATTCACATTCAATGTGGGGTAGCCCAGCGTGCGCCCCAGTTTCTTGCCGTGCACGACGTGACCGCTGATCCGGTAGGGGTGGCCAAGCAAATGCTCGGCGTGGGCAAGATTCCCCACAGCCAGGGCCGTACGTACCTCAGAACTGGAAATCCGGTGTCCGTTTTCATCGACGACATCGGTGATCAGGTCGATTTCAAAACCCTGTTCGCGCCCCAATTTGCGCAGCAGGTCAATGTCGCCGGTGCGACGGTGCCCGAAGCGAAAGTCTTCGCCAACCAGCAGCCAGCGTGTGTTCAGGCCCTGAACCAGCGTATGTTTAACGAAGTCTTCGGCCGACAGGTCGGCCAAGGCCTGATTGAACCGCATCAGGGCCAACTGCCGGATGTGCAGGCGTTGTATGCCCCAGATTTTGTCACGCAGGCTGCTGATCTGTGTGGGCATGAGTTCGGGCCGGTTGCCTGCCCGCGCAAAGTACACGCGAGGGTGGGGGTGAAACGTCATGACCGACGGTGTCAGGTGCCTTTCCTGGGCGACCTGGGCCACGCGAGCAAGAATAGTCTGGTGCCCGCGGTGGACACCGTCAAAGTTGCCGATTGACACGGCGCTGGGGCTGGCGTCATCGTGGCGCGGCAGGGAACGATAAATTTTAAGGGCAGATTTCACAGGCGACAGTTTACAATTTTATGTTGCATTGCTCAGGAACCGCATTTTGACCTCGTTAGCTTCAACCACTACTACTGTTTCGTCGGGCGCCTGCCGTCTGGTCATCCTTGTATCGGGCCGGGGCTCGAACATGCAGGCTATTGTCAGGGCGATTGAAAGCCGGGGTCTGGCGGCGCAGGTTGTTGCCGTGGTGTCAGACAAACCGGCGGCGGCAGGTCTGGACTGGGCCCGGCAGCAAGGGCTGGAAACCTGCGCGCTTGAACCGGGCGCTTATGTTAACCGAGAAGCCTACGATCAGGCGCTGGCGCAAACGGTTCAGGCTTATTCGCCCGACTACGTGTTGCTGGCGGGCTTCATGCGGATTTTGTCCGACGCCTTCGTGCATCAGTTCAGCGGCCGCCTTGTCAACATCCACCCCTCGCTGCTGCCGTCGTTTCCGGGGTTGAAAACCCACGAAAATGCGCTCAAAACCGGGGTGCAGTGGCATGGGTGCACCGTCCATTTTGTTACGCCAGAACTGGATAACGGTCCCATTATCGGTCAGGCGGCTGTTCCGGTGCTGGCAACCGATACCCCGCAATCATTGGCAGAGCGTGTGCTGGTGGTTGAGCACCGGCTTTACGCCGATGTGGTTGAATGGCTGGCTGATGGACGCGTCAGTTTGCAGGATGACGGACGTGTTGCCGTCACAGATCTTCCTACCCGCGCGTGCGTACTGGCGTCCAATGACGCCGACGCTGCCGACGTTACTTTAATCAAGGCTTGAAATGAAACAGAAAAAGACCCCGCAACGCCCGTATAACCTGGGCGCGGCGCGCGTCGAGCAGGTACAGTCGGTACTGGGCGACATTTTGCAGTGGGCCCATCCGGCCGATGTGGTGTTATCGCGCTGGATGAAAGCCCACCCCAAATTGGGGGTGCGGGATCGCGGTGAAGTGGCCGATGCGGTATTTGATGTGTTGCGCCACCTGCGCCGTTACCGTCATTTTGCCGAAAGCGGTATTGGCCCGGGTGCACGTCGCCTGGCCATTCTCGGGTTGTCGGCGGTTGTCAGTGAAAGCCTTCTGGCTGAAGCCTTGTCGGACAATGAAAAGCAATGGCTTGAGCATGTCCGGAAAATTCCGCTCGATCGCCTGCCGCGTCAGGTACGCGACAGCATGCCCGATTGGCTTGACGAGCGTTTGTCAGCATTGCCGCAGGCTGATGCGCTGGTTGCGGCATTAAATCAGCCGGCGCCGCTGGATATCCGCATCAATCCGCTCAAAGCCGAGCGCGACGACATGCTGGAAACACTGCGCAACAGCCAGGCCTTGAAGTTCAACCCTGAACCTACGCCGTATTCCCCTTGGGGTATTCGTCTGCAAGGCCGGCCGCCCGTCAATCGTTGGCCCATGTTTGAAAAAGGCGAAATCGAGGTGCAGGACGAAGGCAGCCAATTGCTGGCGGCGTTGGTGGCACCCCGGCGTGGCGAAATGATCATTGATTATTGCGCTGGTGCCGGTGGCAAAACCTTGCTTCTGGGTGCCCTGATGCGATCTACAGGCCGCTTGTATGCCTTCGATGTGTCGGCCGCACGTCTGGCGCGCGCCAAACCGCGTTTTGCCCGTAGCGGGTTGTCCAACATTGTGCCGGTGGTCATTGCCGAAAATAACGACCAGCGGGTCAAGCGGTTGCGCGGCAAGGCGCAGCGTGTGCTGGTTGACGCGCCCTGCAGCGGTCTGGGCACCTTGCGGCGCAATCCAGACCTGAAATGGCGCCAGCATCCCGAATCCCTTGAGGAGCTGCGTGCCTTGCAAGCCCGGATCCTGCGTCAGGCGGCCCAGTGTGTCGCACCAGGGGGGCGGCTGGTCTATGCGACATGCAGTATCTTGCCCGAAGAAAACGAGCAGCAAGTTGAAGCCTTTTTGGCCGAGAATCCTGAGTTTTCAGTGGTAGATGCCGGCAAAGTAGTGGCCGATCGTTGTAAAAACCTGACGTTTGACGGCCCCTGGCTGTCGTTGCGGCCTGATGTGCATGGCACTGACGGCTTCTTTGCGGCGGTCCTGGAGCGGGCAAAACCAGCGCCAGCACCGGCATCCGTTTGATTTTTCGCAAGAACTTATTTGCAACACTGCTGTCACAGCAGAACCAACTACGCTAAACTTGGCGGGTTACTTTGTAAGGGTCTAACACACGGTTTATGGACTACGTCTTATCTTTTATTTCGGGCGGTTTGCTGCAACTTTCCTGGTGGCAGGTAGCGCTCGTAACGCTGGTGCTGACGCACATCACGATTGTCGGCGTCACGTTGTTCTTGCATCGCAGCCAAACTCACCGCGGCCTCGATCTTCATCCCATTGCCATGCATTTTTTCCGTTTCTGGCTCTGGATGACCACTGGTATGGTGACCAAAGAATGGGTTGCCATTCACCGTAAACACCACGCCAAGTGCGAACGCGAAGGTGATCCGCATTCGCCCATGATTTACGGCATCAACCGTGTGTTCTTCGAAGGTGCAGAACTGTACCGCGAAGAATCGGCCAATCAAGACACGCTCAAACGTTTTGGTTACGGTACGCCCGACGACTGGCTCGAGCGCAATGTGTATACGCGTCACAGTGCATTGGGCATTCTTATCATGCTGGGCATTGACCTTGCCTTGTTTGGTGCATTGGGCCTGACGGTATGGGCGGTTCAAATGGCCTGGATCCCGTTCTGGGCGGCCGGTGTTGTCAACGGTATCGGCCACTACTGGGGCTATCGTAACTACGCCAGCCCCGACACCAGCACCAATGTCTTTCCCATTGGCCTGATCATCGGTGGCGAAGAGCTTCACAATAACCACCATGCGCATGGTACGTCAGCCAAGTTTTCGGCCAAATGGTACGAATTCGACATCGGCTGGGGTTACATCAAGATTCTCAGTGCGCTGGGTCTGGCCAAGGTGCGTCGTGTTGCGCCCAAGCTCAAGCTCGAACCCAATGCCGATGCCTCCGTTAGTGCAAAAACGCTTGAAGGCGTCATCATGCACCGCTACGAAATTCTTGCCCGCTACACTGACCTGGTCAAGAAAGCAGCGGCCGAAGAAATGGCCAAGCTCAAGGCAACCCGTCAGAAAGACAGTGCCGAATGCAATTTCACCTTGCTGGCCGGTGCCAAAGACTGGCTCGGCCAGGTTGATGAAAGCAAGCTTGAACCCGCACAACGTGCCCAGCTCGATACCGTTCTGGCTCAGAACCAGTCGCTGTCTACCCTGGTTCAAATGCGTCGCGACCTGACCCGTATCTGGGAAAGTTCCAGTGCCAGCAGCGAGCAGCTCGTCAGCGACCTGCAAGCCTGGTTGCAGCGTGCCCAGCAAAGCGGCATTGAAAGCCTTGAGCAGTTTGCCCTGCGTCTGCGCCGCTACGCGGCATGATCGGGTCGCTTAACCCGCAACAGCAAGCCGCCGTTACACTTCCCACTGGCCATGCCCTGGTGCTGGCCGGGGCGGGAAGCGGTAAAACCAGGGTGCTGACCACCCGCATGGCGTGGTTGATCCAGGGGGGGCAGGTTAGCCCCTTTGGCTTGCTGGCAGTAACGTTTACCAACAAGTCGGCGCGTGAGATGCTCACGCGCCTTTCCGCATTGCTGCCCATCAATACACGCGGGATGTGGGTGGGTACGTTTCATGGCCTGTGCAACCGCTTGTTGCGTGCACACCACCGCGATGCAGGCCTGCCCCAAACCTTCCAGATTCTTGATACGGCCGACCAGTTGTCGGCCATCAAGCGCCTGCTCAAGGCGGCCGGTATTGATGATGACAAATTTCCCCCGCGCGATGTCCAGCGGTTCATCAACGGTTCCAAAGAGCAGGGGTTGCGGCCCGATGATGTCGATGCGTACGATGCGCACCGGCGTGGCCTGATCGACTTGTACCGGCAATATCAGGTCCAGTGCGAACGCGAAGGGGTGGTTGATTTCCCCGAGTTGCTGTTGCGCGCTTACGAATTGCTGCTGCGCAATGCCCCTATCCGCGAGCATTATCAGCGTCGTTTCCAGCACATTCTGATTGATGAGTTTCAGGATACCAACGACCTGCAGTATCGCTGGCTGAAATTGCTGGCGGGTGGCGGGGCATCGCTGTTTGCGGTGGGGGATGATGATCAGTCTATTTATGCGTTCCGGGGTGCCAATGTAGGCAATATGGCCGCCTTTGAGCGGGAATTCGCCCAAGGCAATGTCATTCGGCTTGAACAGAACTACCGTTCGTACGGCCACATACTTGACTCGGCCAACGCCCTGATTGCCCATAATGCAGCCCGCCTGGGAAAAAACCTCTGGACTGAACAAGGCGAGGGTGAACCCGTCCGCATCTGCGAGCAAGGCACCGACTTGCTTGAGGCCCAGTGGGTGGGGGATGAGATCCGGGCCTTGGTGTCGGGTGGACATAGTCGCCGCGATATTGCCGTTTTGTATCGTAGCAATGCGCAGTCACGGGTCATCGAGCACACGCTGTTTTCATCCGGCATACCGTACCGGGTCTATGGCGGGCAGCGTTTTTTCGAGCGTCAGGAGGTCAAGCATGCCCTGGCATAT
Organism: Alcaligenaceae bacterium; assembly: GCA_012744285.1. Classification (GTDB taxonomy): domain Bacteria; phylum Pseudomonadota; class Gammaproteobacteria; order Burkholderiales; family Burkholderiaceae_B; genus Neopusillimonas; species Neopusillimonas aromaticivorans. Next base: position 1,860 of record JAAYID010000022.1, on the reverse strand, counting down.
TTGCGCCTGGTGGCTAATCCGAACGATGACACGTCGTGGTTGCGGGTCGTCAATTTCCCGGCGCGTGGCATCGGGGCACGTACGCTCGAACAACTTGGCGATCTGGCTAAAGAACAGGGTAGCAGCCTGTATGCGGCAGTCAGCGCCATGGGGGGTAAAAGTGGCGCGAAGCTGGGCACGTTTGTTCAGTTGCTGTCCGACCTCTCTGAACAGTCCAGCGTCTTGCCGTTACCCGAGTTGATCGAACATGTGATTCATCACAGTGGTTTGCGTGATCACTACATGGGCGAGAAAGAAGGGGCCGACCGCCTCGAAAACTTGCAAGAGCTGGTCAACGCGGCAACCGTGTTTGTCGGTGAAGAGGGCTTGATGGGTGAGCCGGCGTCAGCACGCATGGGCCCATCGTCCGATGCCCTTGAGTTCCCCGATGCCGGTGTCGCACCCCCCAGCCAGTCAGCACTTGACAGCTTTCTGTCGCATGCCTCGCTCGAAGCGGGCGATAACCAGGCGCAGGCCGGCGAAGACGCTGTGCAATTGATGACGGTGCATGCCGCCAAGGGTCTTGAGTTCGATTGCGTATTCATTACCGGTCTGGAAGAGGGCCTGTTCCCGCATGAAAACAGTCTCACTGAACAGGGGGGGCTTGAAGAAGAGCGCCGCCTGATGTACGTGGCCATGACGCGGGCACGCCAACGGCTGTATCTTACGTTGGCACAAAGTCGCATGCTTCATGGTCAAACGCGTTACGCCATGCGCTCACGTTTCCTGTCCGAAATTCCTGAAGAGCATCTCAAGTGGCTTACCCCGCGCGAGCAACAGCGCACGGTGCCCGATCCGGTGTCGTGGGGTGGGGCTTACCGGCGTGGCGATGCGTATGCCCGTTCACCGGCCACACTGGCGCCGCGCACTGCGGCCCGCAGTCTTACGACCGGGGTCACCGTGGGCGAACAGCACTTCAGGGTGGGTCAGGGGGTTGCCCATGCCAGGTTTGGCGAAGGCACCATCATTGGTTTAAGCGGTACCGGCACCGATGCGCAGGCACAGATCCAGTTCCGCGATGTGGGCACCAAAACACTTGCGCTTGGGGTGGCCAAGCTGGCGATTGTGCAAGGCTGAATACCCGGCCATGAATCTCGTGTTGTGGCCTCTGCTTCACCCCGCCTGTTCGATGGCTTCCAGCTCTTCCTGGGCCATCAGCCAGTCTTCTTCCAGTTGCGCAAGTGTTTTACCCAGTTCGCCGTGCTCGGCCAGGGCCTTCACCCGTTCGTCACGGCGCTCGTCACTGTAGAAATCGGGGTCGGCGATCAGTGCATCCAGGGTGTCCAGACGTGCCCGTGCCGTGGCCATTTTTTTTTCCAGTGATTCGACCTGTTTCAGCAAGGGTTTGCGCAGCCCCGACAGGCGCTGGCGCTCTTCGGCATCCAGTCGTTTCTGGGTTTTGCGGTCAACGGCAAGGCCGCCATTCGCCTCGTCGCGTTCCCGGTTTGCGTCGTTACGTGCTTCGGCCCGAACGTTTGCGGCCCGCTGGTTCAGCCAGTCGCGGTAATCTTCCAGATCGCCATCGAATTCGCTGACCTTGCCATCGGCGACAATCCAGAAGTTGTCGACGGTTGTGCGCAACAGGTGGCGGTCGTGAGACACCAGCAGGACGCTGCCTTCGAACTCGGCCAGTGCGGTTGCCAGCGCCTCGCGGGTTTCGACATCCAGGTGGTTGCTGGGTTCGTCGAGCAGCAACAGGTTCGGTTTTTGCCAAACCACCAGGGCCAGGGCGAGCCGCGCCTTTTCTCCGCCCGATAACGGGGCAATTTTCTGGTTGACCATGTCGCCGCTGAAACCAAACCCGCCCAGATAGTTACGCTG
>JAAYID010000221.1 GCA_012744285.1 Alcaligenaceae bacterium | reverse complement strand
GCTGGGCATCGTCTTCAAATCCAAAGACCTACCCGAGCAATACAACCAGGCCCAGTTTGTGCTTTGGCTTAAACGTGAAGGCATTCTGGAAACCGTTGAGTCTGAGCTGCAGTCGACTGGGCGTTCGTTAGCGCGTGAGCTGCCCCACATGTATGTGTCCAGCCACCTTGCCAAAGCCCTGCTGAAAGTGCGCCCCGACCTGGCCCACAGCGAAGCCGACGCGCGCAAACTGCTGAAAGAACAATTCCCTCAGGTGCTCGATGTCACCAGTGAGCAAATGATTTCGGCCATTGAGGATGCGCTGGATATCAACGGCCAGTTCCCCCTGACGCTGGTGGTGCTGGACGAAGTGCAGCAATACATTGGTGCTGACGCGGAAAAAGCCTTCCAGGTGCAGGAAGTGACTGAAACTCTCAGTAAGCACTTCAATGGCAAGCTGCTGTTTGTGGGTACGGGTCAGTCGGCTTTGTCGGGCATGCCGAACCTGCAGCGCCTGATGGGACGCTTTCCCGTTCAGGTCATGCTAGGGGACTGGGACGTTGAAAACGTGACCCGCCAAATTATTCTGGCTAAAAAGCCTTCAGCGCAGCCCCAGGTCGAACAGGTGTGGCGGAACAACTTGGGTGAAATCTCTCGGCACTTGCGTGGCACCAAGCTGGAGCACACGACAGAGGATGAAGATGTTCTGACCATTGACTATCCGATACTGCCCGTGCGTCGTCGTTTCTGGGAACGCGTGCTGCGTACCATCGACACAACGGGCACGGTATCGCAATTGCGTAGCCAATTGCGAGTCGTGCATGAAGCCGTACTGGCGACAGCCGACACCCCTCTGGGCCATGTGGTGTCAGGCGATTTTCTGTACGACCAGATTGCGGCGAACCTGGTTTCGACCGCTCAGTTGCCTAAAGAGGTCTTTGAGAACGTCCAGCGCTTTGCGGCCGGTGATGCCGCTTCGCAGCTTAAAGCCAAGTTGCTTAAACTCATTTTCCTGATTAACAAATTGCCCGCTGACGCAGCGCTGGACATCGGTCTGAAAGCCACCGAAGACGTTCTGGCCGATTTGCTAGTGACCAACCTGGCAGATGGGTCCGCCGAGTTGCGCAAGCAGTTGCCCGATTTGCTGGATGAGCTGCAGAATAAAGACCGTCTGATTATGGCTCTGGCGGGCGCCCAAGGTACCGAATACCGCCTGCAAACCCGTGAGTCCAGCGCCTGGTACGACGAGTTTCGGGCGCAAGAGGCAGAACTGAAAGCCGCGCCGCAACGGGTCGAGCAAAAGCGCGCCGACCTGCTGAAAGCCCGATTTGGCGAGGTGTTGAAGAGAGTGCGCGTGGTGCAAGGCAAGGAAAACGTCGAACGTCGTTTAAGCCCCACCTATGACGAAACCCTGCCTAAAGATAACGACAAGAGTCTGTACGTGTGGATTCAGGACGGCTGGCAAACGGAAGAAAAGTCGGTCATTGCCGAGGCCCGCGCCAAAAGTGCAGACAACCCGACCTTGTTTGCTTTTTTACCGGCCCATCACAAGACAGAACTAAGCAACGCGATTGTGGCACTGGAAGCGGCCCATAATACCCTCCAGCGCAAAGGCAGCCCGTCCACTGAAGAAGGTCGCGATGCTCAGCGTTCCATGGAAAGCCGCCAGCGTACCGCTGAAAAAGAACTGCACGACCTGCTCGACCAGTTGATGACAGGTGTGCGTGTTTTCCAGGCCGGCGGTCAGGAAGCCAGCGATGGCAACGACCTGGCCGAGCGCATCAACCGCGCCGCCAAATCCTCGGCCATTCGCCTATATAACCAGTTCGATGTGGCTGACCACGACAAGTGGAGCAAGGTGCTGGACGAAGCCCGCAAGGGCAACCTGGAGGCATTGAAGCAAGTTGGCCACACACAAGAGGCTGACAAGCACCCCGTATGCCAGAAAGTACTGGCCTACATTGGCCCAGGCAAGCGTGGTAGCGAAGTGCGCGACAACTTTGAGGCACCGCCCTATGGCTGGTCTCGCGATGCGATTGACGGGGCGCTGTACGCTTTGCTGGTAGCGGGTCATATCAAAGCCAACGATGCCAGCCACAAGCCTGTGGATGCCAAGAGCCTGGACCGCGCCAAAGTGACGCAAACGTCATTCCAGCGCGAAAGCGTCAATATCACGCCGGTGCAGCTCATCAAGATTCGGGGTTTGTTCACAGCGGTTGGTGTGCCGTGCCAGCCCAAAGAAGAGCTGACGAAAGTGCCGGCCCTGCTTGCCAAACTGAAAGAGCAAGCCGCCAAGGCCGGTGGAGCGGCCCCGGCACCTGAAGCCCCCAAGCCCACCGTGTTCGACGCCATCGAATCGCAGAGCGGCAATGCCCAGTTGCAAGCACTGTTTGATGCGAACGATGAATTGACGCAGCTCTCCAAAGCCTGGGTCAAGACTGCCCAGGATATTGCACAGCGTTTGCCTGCATGGAAGAGGCTGACTGACCTGTTACGCCACGCCAATGGGCTGGCGCTGTACAACACCCTGAAGGCCGAGGCCGACGCCATCGCAGCCCAGCGCAGCCTGCTGGCTGACCCCGACCCGGTGCGCCCGCTGCTCGATAACGTGGTTGACCTGCTGCGCCAGGCCCTGAATGCCAAGCTGACCGCCTTTGAACAGGCATTCAACCAGCAAGACGCCCAGCTTAAAGCGGATGCCGACTGGAACCGATTGACGGATGAACAGCGGACCGCCTTGAGCCGCCAGCATCACCTTGCTGCCCCGCAACTGGTTGCCTTGGGCACCCCCGAGCAATTGCAAGACGCGTTGGATGCCTGCGACCTAGAGCATTGGATATCGAAGACCCAGGCCTTGCCAAGCCGGTTTGATGCAGCCCGTCATGCTGCCGTGCAGATGCTCAAACCCAACGTGGTGCAGGTAAGTCTGCCACGTCGTACCCTGAATGACGAGGCTGAACTAAAAGCCTGGCTGGCCGAAGTGGAAGCCCTGTTGGCCAACAAGTTGCAGCAAGGGCCTGTTTCACTATGAACGTCCATCGCAGCACTACCACCTGCACTGTTGTTGCAGTAAGCTCCCATTACTTCGTTTTGTGCGTGGGCGGAATTTGCGCTACACTTATGGCAACAACACCCGCCACACTTCAGGCGCCTGCTAAGGCAGTCGTACAGTGCTCCCAGGGCGGGTTTCTCTTTGTGGCGGCAGGTTTGCAATGAGATACGCCAAACCTGCCCTGTCAAATGCCGACCTGCTCGTTCGCTGGCAGACAAAAGGTCTGGCAATACCAGACATGGGTGCTGCACAACGCGCCCTTAATTTTGTCGGATATTTTCGCCTTCGCGGTTATGCTTTGCCCTTGATGCTGCGTCAACCTGACGGCAGCCGCGTTTTCAAGGCTGGAGCAAGCTTTACAGACATCCTTGCACGCTACGAACTTGACCGCGATGTACGCCGCATTACCCTTGGGCAACTAGAACGCATCGAGGTTGCGGTACGAACGGTTTTAAGCAACCAAATGTCGCAGCAGTACGGGCCGTTCTGGTACCTGAATTACCCAGCGCAAGTATTGTCACACGCACCCGGTCGTCACCATAAAAAAGAAGCGTTTGCCATCGGTCGTTTCTTGAGTGGTGTCGAGCGAGACTCGCGGCAAAGCTCAGACCTTTTTGCCAAACATTATTTCGACAAATACACCGAACCCTTGTTGCCACCAAGTTGGCTAATGGCTGAGTGTGTATCGTTTGGCATCTGGTCAAAACTTTACAAGCACCTACAAAAAGCTGAACCCCACCATCCAAACCCAAAGAAGGAAATTGCCAAGGCGTTTGGGCTCTCGGTAGGCCTGCTGGAATCCTGGTTGCATGGGTTGAGTTTACTGCGCAATACCTGCGCACATCATGGCCGCGTCTGGAACCGGCGTTTCGTATACCGGCCTGAAGTTTACGAACAGGCTAAACATCATTTTTCTGACCAGCAAAGTTACTACTGTCTAGCCGTTGTGATGCGCCTTTTTTCCAAAGTCGTAGATGAGCACGATGAGTGGCCTGTAGCCCTTTTGGATATGTTTCAAAAACATTCGTCCATCAATCCAGCAGAGTTGGGCTTTCCCGAATCGTGGGAAATAGACCCCATTTGGAATTAAATGTGATGAAAAATCAATCAAACCAACCCCTGGCCAGAGCCCAGCGTACCCAGCTGGAAAACACCGTTAAAGCCGCCCGCGATGTGGCTGAAACAGGCGCACAAGCCGCACTGGACCAACTGGCCGTAGGGGAGCCCCGCGCCCCGGGTTATTTGAACGAAGAACAAAAAGCACTGCGCCGACGGCTGCGGGCCCACGGCCGTGCCGTAGGTGACCTGAAAGCCGAAGATGACAGCCAGGGTTTGCAACACCTGATTTGGGAAGTGGCCTACGAACATTGGCATCGTATGTTGTTCGCCCGCTTCCTGGCCGAAAACGGCCTGTTGCTCTGGGAACCTGGCGCCGCTGTATCGCTGGACGATTGCGAAGCCCTGGTGCAGGAAGCCGACCCCGCCATGAACCTGGGTGCAAAAACCAAGTGGGCACTGGCTGCCCAACTGGCCGCCCGTATGTTGCCGCAGGTGTTCAAGCCCCAAAGCCCGGTATTTGAGCTGGCTTTCGCCCCTGAGCACCAGCGTGAACTCGAAAGACTGCTGGCTGCGTTGCCTGACGAGGTTTTCAAAGCGAGTGACAGCCTGGGCTGGGTGTACCAGTTCTGGCAGGCCAAGCGCAAAGACGCGGTTAATGCGTCGGAAATCAAAATCGGGGCGGATGAACTGCCTGCGGTCACCCAGTTGTTCACCGAACCCTACATGGTGGACTTTTTGCTGCACAACTCGCTGGGAGCATGGTGGGTGACACGCTACCCCAATGTGTCATGCCCGGTTCGGCTGACGTACTTGCGAACCCTGGACGATGGCACCCCTGCCGCCGGTACGTTCGAGGGCTGGCCGAATCAGCTGACTGATTTCAAACTGCTGGACCCGTGCTGTGGGTCGGGGCATTTTTTGGTAGCCGCATTTTTGATGCTGGTGCCCATGCGGATGCAGGCTGAAGGCTTGAGCGCGCAACAGGCGGTAGATGCAGTGTTGGCCAATAATCTGCATGGCCTGGAAATTGACCCGCGTTGTGTGGAAATTGCCGTGTTCGCCCTGGCGCTGGCGGCCTGGCGTTTTCCATCAGAACATGGTGAGCCTTTGGGTGTGCGGCTTGAAATGCCCGAACCCAGGATAGCGTGTTGTGGTCTTAAAGTGGCGGCCACGCCGGAAGACTGGATGGCCTTGGTACCCGATATGGCACCGAATGCCGACTATGTTCGCCAGGAATTGAAGCTGTTGCACAGTACGTTTTCCCAGGCCCCCTTGCTGGGGAGCTTGCTGGACCCGGCGCGTAGTCTCAAGAACGACCTGGCAACGTCCAGTTTTGAAACGCTGCACGCCTTGTTGGAAACGGCCTTGTCAACGGAAACACCCGCAACGCTCTGGGGTAGCAGCCAGGCTATGCAGGAAGGCTCCTGGGAACTGGCGTTGACCGCGAAAGGCTTGCTGGATGCAGCACGTCTGCTAGACCAGCGTTATCACCTGGTGATTACGAATGTGCCTTATCTGGCCAGGGGCAAGCAAAATGATGTTCTGAAAGCGTATTGCGAAAAGCAGTACCCTGAAGCCAAGAATGACTTGGCGAATGTATTTCTTGAGCGCTGCCTGGAATTGTCACTGGATGGGCGACTGGATGAAAGTGCGGGCGTTGTACAGATTGTGATGCCACAGAACTGGTTGTTTTTGACCAGTTACAGGAAGCAGAGAGAGTCTTTGTTGCGGCGGGTTGAGTGGAATTTATTGGCCAGGCTTGGCGAGGGGGGATTTGATAGCCCACAAGCGGCAGGTGCTTTCATTATTCTGCTAACCCAGACGAATGCCTTGCCCGCAGAGAGTTTTGAGTTGCGGGGCGTTGATGCGAGTGCCCCCAAACTGACGCTGGAAAAAGCTACGCTGCTTGCCGAGGGTGAGGTTGTTTCAGTCAGTCAAAAGGGGCAATTGGATAATCCGGATGCACGAGTGGCTTTGGAGGAATCAACCGGTGCTGAGTTACTAGCAGAGTACGCAGATGGGCTTGCGGGCATTCTTAATGGCGACTCACCAAGGTTTTTGAAGGTTTTTTGGGAAATTTTAGAACGAAGTGATTTGTGGAGTTTCCAACAAACGACACAAGAACAAACAGCTGAATTTGGCGGCTTGCATAATCTTGTTTTTTATGATGAAAAAAATGGGCATCTGAGAGAGCAGGAGTGGATTAGGAAGGAGCGCCTTCACAATTCCGACCAACGTGGCCAATCTGTCGTTGGCAAACATGGTGTGGCCATTTCTTCGATGCGAGTTCTCCCAGCTGCTCTATTCTTGGGTAGCAGGTTCGATTCGAATGTGGCTGCGGTCGTTCCCAAGAATGCAGAACATATTCCGGCAATCTGGTGTTTTTGCTCATCCCCAGAGTTCAACGAGGCTGTTCGCCGTATTGACCAAAAGATTAACGTTACCAATGCCACACTGGTCAAAGTCCCTTTTGACCTCGAACACTGGCAAAAAGTCGCCGCCGAACGCTATCCGAACGGTCTTCCAAAACCCTATTCCGACGACCCCACACAGTGGCTGTTTCACGGCCACCCACAGCCCTCGACCCAGCCGCTCCAAGTCGCCATCGCCCGTCTTGCCGGCTACCGATGGCCCGCCAAGTCCGACCCCGACATGGAGTTGTCCGATGAGGCACGCACTTGGGTAGACCGCAGTGCCTTGCTCGATGACCACAGCGACGACGATGGTATCCTCTGCCTGCCCTCTGTACGCGGTGAACCGCCCGCACACGACCGTCTGCTCAAGCTGTTGATTGCCTCCTGGGAAACCGTTGAACCCGGTAGCTGGAAACCCGCAATTCTCGACAAATTGTTATCCGACGCCGATTGTGCCGGCAAGAGCCTGGATATCTGGCTGCGCGACAAGTTCTTTGAACAGCACGCCAAACTTTTTCACCATCGCCCCTTTATCTGGCATGTTTGGGATGGCCTGAAAGACGGCTTTGCCGCGCTGGTTAATTACCACAGGCTAGATGCCAAGAACCTTGAGCGGCTGATTCACACCTACCTTGGTGACTGGATACGTCAGCAGGAAGAAGGCGTGCGACAAGGCGTTGACGGTGCGCAACCCCGTTTGGCCGCAGCACAAGACCTCAAACGCCGTCTTGAACTGATTCTGGAAGGCGAGCCACCGTACGATATTTTCGTGCGCTGGAAGTCGCTGGCCGAGCAACCCATCGGCTGGAACCCCGACCTGAACGACGGCGTGCGTCTGAACATTCGCCCCTTCATGAGGGCTGAAGTATTGCGGCACAATAAGAAGCCCAAGCTGAACATTGCTTGGGAAAAAGACCGTGGCAAAGATGTCGAAAGCGCCCCTTGGTTTCACACGTTCAAGGGTGAGCGAATCAACGACCATCATTTAACGGTTGAGGAGAAAATCGGCATAAGGGAGGCAAGCCGTGGATAACTACGAAGGGATGCGCTGGTTTAAGTGCGATTTCCAGGTTCAAACTCCAGAGGATGGAGCACACTGGGGTGACGATGACACTAGATTGCCCGAACCTCGCAGACCTTTGTGTCCACCAGAGCCTGATGCTAATGGCGTTGTAGGCCCGTCTCAACCTGATGAAAATCGACTTCAAGATGTGACTCGTACTTACCTTAGGCGATGCCACGAAGTGGGGTTGGAGCTAATTGGCGTTACTGACCATAACTTTTCACAGAAGACCAACGAGCGGGATTGGTTTCTCACACATTTGGTGGAGCAAAATAAGCCGGTAGCCAGGGAGCTGGGACGAAAGCCTTTGTACATCCTACCTGGTTTCGAGGTGGATATCGGATACCACGTGCTTTGTCTATTTGAGCCGGCTACGAAGGTTAGCCATGTATGGCGAGTCAATAGGCTGCTGTGCAAACTGGGGCTTGATGAAAATGAGCGCTTTCGACAAGGTCGTCCGATGCCACTGCGCAGACGCGGCGCAAACGTCAGCCTGAAAGAGCTCATCGAATTGGTTCAAGACGAGCATAAAGGCATTGTTATTGCGGCCCATGCAGACCAGAATGATGGTCTCTTGATTGACCCGCGCCACATGGAGGACTACAAGAATAATAAGTTATGGGCATTGGAGGTAACGGCTAATCCGCCCGCTAAGCGTTTCCTTGACATAATCCAGGGTAGAGACAAGGCATGGGCCCGGTCGGATTGCCATCCGGCATATGTGATGTCATCGGATGCTAAATCGCTCAAATTGGATGAGCAAGGGATGCCTGTCGCTAACTCACTGGGCTACCGATATAGCTGGTTAAAAATGTCGAAGCCGTCTATCGAGGCCCTAAGACAAGCATTTCTTGACCCATTGTCTCGTGTTCGACTACTAGGTGAACGCCCCAGCGATGCTCTTGCTCACCCACGAATCAGGAAGGTGGTCGTAACAGGGGCGAAGTTCTTAGATGACCAAGAGGTACATTTCTCTGAGGGGTTGAATTGTGTTATCGGGGGCCGGGGTAGCGGCAAGTCTTCGCTGCTGGAGTACATATGGTTTGCATTGGGGCTGGACACTGACGCGGCGGTATATGAAGAAGAAGACCGCGCGCTTCAACGCAAGCGAAAGCAGTTGAAAGATTCCCTTCCTGCGGGGTCGGAAGTTCGAGTGACCTTTGAAATAACTAATGGCGTCAGCGACACTTTGGTGTATCAGCCTGGCCGTGCGGACGGGCCTGAGCGTTGGTTAGATGGCCGAAATGTCGCTGACCTGAAAACAGTATTGCGACAGCTGCATCTGCAGTTTTTCAGTCAGGGAGAATTAAGCCGCATGACCAGCGGGGGTCAGGGGCAAGCGCAGGTATTGTCGCTCATCGACTCAGCTATTGGTGCACCACTGCTGGAGCTCAATGCTCGAGAGAGGCACCTTAAAGCGCGGCTAGAAACCTTATTTAAAAATATTAGGGACGCATCTCGGTTAAAAGTTGAATTGGACGAAGCTAGGCAGGAAACAGTGGAAATGGAGCGTCAACTGCAAGCTCGTGAGGCGGTGAAAGAAGATGCGAAGTTAAATCAGCTTGCTTTGGAGGCGCGACGGTACCTGCAGCGGATGCAGGATGCTGACGCTCCCTACGTTCAAGCCATAGAACAGGTGCTGGCCGATTTGACGAAGCCCTTTGATGTGCTGCCACCTAACTCTGTTCGGTGGCCGAACGCAGAATGGTTTAGCACTACATCGGAGCATGTACAGAAAGCCAGAGCGGGCCTAGCAGGTGCTATCGAGCAAGCATTGAGCAACTATAAGCAGTCTATGGAGAGCTACCTTGGTGCTGAGGCGGTCCAGCCGACGCTCGATGCAGTGAGCGCTCTTCAAGCTCGTTTTCTGGCTATTTGTGCCGAGCGCGGAGTTCGTGAAGAAGACATTACACGAATGCAAGACTTAGAAGAAAATCGTCAAGCAAGACTGAGGTTGGTCGAAGAACTAAAGAATCGGTTATCAGAAGTGCAAAAACAGGCTGATAATTTCCCACTGGTGCTAGATGAGCTCCACACAGTTTGGAAAGCCCAATTCGACAGCCGTAGTGAGACTGCCGCTGCTATTCAGAGTTCGGTAGCTTCACAAACAGTGCGTTTGGCTATCTCGTACATGACTGATGAAGCGTCTTTCAAAACTGCATGGAACCGCTTGGCGCCAACAGACAAGCGCGCGAAACTTGCGCGGAGGTGGGATGAAATCGGCGAAGACTTTTTCCGTTCGTGGCGTCAGCGAGCCGGTGCTTCTGTTTGGGAGACGGTTGAGGCTGTTCGTCATGACCCGGGTCTTCTGCAAATTTTCGTCACTCCTGGCTTCGAAGAGCTTCATCAACCACTGTTTGCTCATCTCGACAGCGAAAACGTACGTCCGCTGTGGGAGAGCGTTCGTCTTTCACGTGTGAGTGACGGTATTGATGTTCAGCTCCTAAGAGACGATGGTTCTGTGGCAGGCTCCATGACTGGTGCATTGTCTGAAGGGCAGAGGAATACCGTGCTATTGAATCTAATGTTAGCGCGGGGAGATGGCCCTATCGTAATTGACCAGCCTGAAGATGAGTTGGACTCCAGTTTCATCTATCGAACTTTGGTGCGGGACCTTCGAGCTATAAAAGGGAAACGACAGCTAATTGTGGCTACACATAACGCTAACCTTCCAGTCAATGCAGATGCAGAACAAATATACGCACTCGAAGCACGCGATGGTCGTGGCAAGGTCCTTTCACAAGGAGGACTGGACCGAAAGAACGTAGCACAGGCGGTTCTCGATGTTATGGAGGGTTCAGAACAAGCCTTTAAACGACGCAGTGAAAAATATCATTTTTGAGGTGGCCGTTTGAGTAAGACATCTGAAGCGCAAACAATCGGTGGTGTCCTGGCGTTGTCAATCACTGCCTCAGCGCAAGGAAACACACATACAGCTGCGCCTGCTGCTGCAGTACTTTGGCCAGACAAAGAAGGCCTATGGCAAAGCGCAATTCCCGCCTTGCAAGGAGTGCTGCCGAACCTGCTGGTGTACGGGCCTTACAACCTTGAGCAACGCTGCGGCCCGGCCATCTGGTTGAAATGCGCGATTGCAGGT
>JAAYID010000220.1 GCA_012744285.1 Alcaligenaceae bacterium | reverse complement strand
TTCGACCGGCTGGGGGTACCACGACTGTCATGACCTCAAACGCTCGAACCGCCCGGTGCGGACCCGCATGCCGGGTGGTGTGGCAGGGGTGTCTCCTATAATGGAGACCCCCTATGCCGATTTCCGGTGCCCCGTGTGACCAAAACGTGACCGCACTGGCGAATTGTGCCAAGTGGCCTGCGTCCATGTGGGCATACTTCTTTACCATTTCCAAAGTTTCCCATCCGCCCAGTTCCTTCAGAACAAACAGCGGCGTCCCGGCCTGGACGTGCCACGATGCCCAGGTATGCCGCAGGTCGTGAAAGTGAAAGTCATCAATCCCTGCTTTCTCGCATGCCCGTTTAAACATCTTGGGGTCAATTTGCGGCTGTGGCCGGCCATTGCGGGTAAAGACGTAGGTCAGGTGAGTTCCGATTCGTCGACGGATGATTGCCACCGCCTCATCATTCAGAGGTACGGCCCTGGCCCGTTTTGACTTGGCTTTGCTGGCTGTCACCCAGGCGATGCTTCTGGCCAAGTCAACCGACTTCCATTCCAGCGAAAGAATCTCGCCAGCCCGCATGCCGGTGGCCAAAGCAAACAACACAGCATCTTGTAGCCAATCCTTTTGAACAGCGCTGACCAGTCTTGCCGCTTCGTCCCGGCTGACCCAACGAACCCTTACCGTAGGCTCTCTGGCGGGCCGCAACTTTGCGGCGTTGCCCACCCAGCCCCATTCGGCGCACAGACTCAAAAGCCGCCGTATGGTGGCCAGATACCTATTTCGGGTAGCCGGGGTCAATGGCTGACGCCCAAGGTTCTTATAGACGGCGTGCGTTGGCAGCGCGTCCATGATTTCATCGGTTGTCAAAGAGCTGACGGCGCGGCCTGAAAACTGATCGCGCCAATACTTGATATGCCTGACCTTCGTTCTGTAGTCGTTTTGGCCTTCAGAGGCTTGAAGGAACCTGACCGCAGCTTGTTCAAAGGTGTACTCAGGCGTATCGCCTAACTTGGCAACGCGCCATAACTCGCCCTTCAGGCGGTCGTGATACTCTTGCGCTGCCTTTTTGTCGGCAGTCCCAGCAGATCGTCTAACTCTTTCGCCGCTTGGCGTGCGTAGATCGATCCACCAGACGCCGTTACGCTGTCTGATCGACATAGTGATTCTCCTGTTGATCGCAGCGCCAGCCGTGTGACTTTGTACTGCGGGCGCGATATTTCTTCAAGTCGGGAGGGCCAGACCAGCCATTTTCGGCATCCCGGCAGTCGAAAGCCGATTTCTTGGCGGCGAAGAAAGACTGTCTGGTAAGCCAGCCCCAGCCGTCTGGCGGCCTCTTTCAGAGTGATGGCGGTTTCGTTCATGCAAACTCCAATCTTTAGCCGTGACGGCCAGTATTTCTCTAATGCGGTCAGTCATGGTTTGTTGCTTTTGCGATTGCTGCGAGGGCCATTCCAATCGCCGGGCCTCCATCCGGGCCGGCTGCATCTACTACCGCTTGCAATGCCTCCAGCAAATCAGGCGCGGCAGCGATAAGACTGGCATCGCGTTCGCCGCATACGGCAACCGCGTCGATTTTGTCATTAGTGCCTACGCACCAGTCGTCAGATGAAATTGAGTTCGAGTCCGGTCTGGCTACCCACGGCCCCGGCGTATTTTTTAACTGCGTCATGTCTGCGATTCCTTTTTCGTGGCGTCACGCAAATGGTGCTCTGCAACTTCGATCACGGCATTCAGGGCTGCGGTTATCTCGCGCGGCACAATCCCGGCCTCGTCCATCGTGCGTTCATCTTCGCCAGTGCGCCATGCTTGGTACTTGCGTAGCGTTTGGATTTGAGTGTGTAGTAGGGCGGTCATGGCTTCACCTCTGGCGCGGCTTCGAGCAGCATGGCTTCAGCCTTACGCCATAGTTCTGCAATCCATTTATCCTCTGGATCAAACCCTTCAATAGCAAAGGGTGAGGCGCCGTGGTGTCCGCATAGATTGATAACTGACCGTAAAAAATCTTCGGGGATTTGTTGGGGTTGTGGGGCTGACCTCGAAGCCAACTCAACATATGACTCATACATATGGGCGCAATCAGAGTTAAGTTCTTGTAGTCGGTTAATTGCCGCATCCCGCGCCTCACGACGAATCGACACCCATTCGCCGTCAGACCCGGCTGCCACAGACGCTTGTAAGCCTCGCACAACATCATCAATGCGTCGGCTTTTGAACGGCTCACCCGCCTGTTGCTGGGGTTGTGGGGCCGTAAATAGCAACGTTCCCGGCGCTAATCCGAGGCCAGTTTCAACAATGAATCCGTCGTTGTTTACGCGAGCCACCGGCTCACCCCTTGCCTGCCGGTCTGCTTCGATGGCGGCGGCGGCATGGCTCTCGATCAGCCCACGAACAAAGCAGATGATTTCTGATCGATTTTCTTCGAGATTGCTTCCCAAGCCACCAAAGCGGTGACTGGGGGTATTGTCGATGTGGTATGCAGACTGGCAAGCACTTACCCAGTCGAGCAATTCGGTTTCCCATCCTTCGGGCAACGGCGGTAGTACATATTTGTCGTGAGTGTTCATTGGATGCTCCATACAAAGATGCCGAGGCAGAAGATTGCTACTTGGAGTGCGAACCGAACCCCTGCCGGCATACTTGGGGCGCCCATCGCTGCGGCGATTAAGAAAAGCATTGCTTGGTCAGTTATCATTTCCCATCCCCCTCAATGCGGCGGGCGTGGTCGATGGCTGCATCAAGTGCCTCTGTCTGTAATGTGTCACCGATTCCGTCAGTTACGCTCCAATGCTGGCCGCGCCGAAGTAGTCGATACCTCTCCGCATCCTTGCGCAAAGCCTGAACCTCTGGCGATGCGAGGGCGGCTTGCCACGCTTTACACGCAAGCTCCCGATCAAACGGGCTTTGCGGTGTGCGCGGGTCGTGCGTGTCGTACCACGCCTCAAACGCGGCTCGTTGGCTGTCTGTCATGTTCCTTCCTTTTGGATCAGGGCCTTGATAGCCGCAACATTGCTGTCGAGTATGAATTGAGTGGTTGGCTGGCACTGCCCCGCGTTTTTGCTGATCAGGTCGGCGGCTGCCTCAAGCGCCGAATTCCACCCTGCGCGGTATCCGTCGCCAAAGGCAACGATCTCAGCTCCGGTTGGCCTTGGTGCGCTGTTCACGACAAAGCCCTCCCTGAAAATTCAATCTTGAGAATTGCTACCGCTTGGTTGCCTACAGTGTCAATCCACTCGACATTGACCTGCCCAACAGCGACCCCGTGGTTATCGCGAATCTCTTTCAGGGCGGCGGCGAGAATGGCGTTAATTGTGAGGTTAATGTTGTCGGTCAAAGCGCCTCCCAAAACTTGACTCGCGCATCATCGAAAGCGCGGTTATTTTCCGGCGTGCCTTCCTTCTGGACCTGCCACCAGGCATGTTCACAGGCCTGAAGATATGGCATCAGTCGCTCACGCACATTCAGCGGCGCCCCTTGAGATATGCCGCCGGCGCCGATGGCCTCTTGCTCGGCAAGCAGTTGCTCAACCTCGGCCTCAAGCACCTTGTTGACCGCTTCACGAAGCTCGGCCAGATGCAACAACTTCAAATAATCGGCATGCGTGATGTACGGCCCGTCTGGCTGCTCGACCAGCTCAGGGATGGAAACCCCGCTGTCGTAAAACTTTGGGCCAAGCCCGAGACGCTTCACTGATCGCGCTTGATCCAGTCCAGTGAAAAACGTGTCTGGCCGTGGGGTTGCAGTCGTTGTCATGTGTTTGTCCAAAAAGTTATTCACAGGAATTGGGGATAAGTCATGCCGGCTCCTTAACCCGCCATCCAGCACCGTCGCCGAACTGCATCAGCCCCGTGCGCACTTCGGTACACAAACAGGCCTTCAGGCCGTCGAAGTAGCCATATTTGTCATCCGTGCAGATCAGTTTTCGCAGCTTTGCCTCGTGGGCCAGCATTACGTGCTGCCCTGGCTTGACATGCCGCAGGCGTGGGATTGGGCGCGGGTCGTTTTCTTTCATGCGACCTCCTCAAAATCAAACAGGGCCGGCATCTTTGCTTCGGCTTCGGCGGCTTTTAGGTAATGAACCGAATCGAAGAAGTATCCATGATTCAGTTCGCTCCCTTGGCCGCGACGCCCCAGCTTTATGGCGCGATACGGAACTGTGCCCAGGCCGCAAAACGGGTCATAAATCAACTCGCCCTTATTGCTGTAGCGCTCGATAAGCCTGTCTACAATGTCGAACTGGAGCGGACATACGTGCTGCTCGACGGCCCGCTTGGACTGGTCGCTGTTGAGGGTGATCATGCGGTTTATGTCGTGCCAAACGTCCGGGTGATGGCTGCCGGGCGCCAAGCTCATGAATGTTGACGGCAGTGCGCTGCGACCCTCAAGTTCTTCGCCTATGCGAACATGGAACTCGTAGTCGTAGATGTTTTGCAGGCTGTACTGAGTGAACGCCTTGGCCAGCTTGTCCGGCCCCATGGTAGCCAACTCTTCAGCGGTAATTTGTCGATTGCCGCTAGATCGCCAAAAGGCATGTGCGTCAACCTGCCAGCGCGCCCGCGTGTAAGCATCCTTGCTCTTTACTACCGGAATATCTGCATACCCCCGGCTGCGATCGCTCTGAGGCTTGCGAAACAAGATGACGTACTCGGGTGAGCCAACGCCCATCTTTGTGCCATCCTTGCATTGCTCAGACCATCCAAGCCGATAGGTTTGGTTGTTCTCACGAACCACGTCGGTTACCACGGTGACCATGCCCATGTAGTCAAAGCCGTGTTTACGGCCATGCATGATGGCTTCGCAGTGGAATGGGCTGACAGTAGGTGCGCCAGCGCCGGTTACGTTGCCGAACAGGATCCTGTCTTTAACGTGGCAGGCGTAGATGCGCCCCGGTTTTAAGATGCGCAGCAGTTCTGGCGTCAGATAGTCCATCTGCAACCAGAAGTGATCGTTGTTTTCCGTGTGGCCGAAATCGTTGTAGCTCGGGCTGTATTCGTAGTGATTGGCGAACGGAATACTGGTGACGATCAAATCGATATGGTTCTCGGGCTGGCGCTTTGCCTCGTCCACACAGTCGTTGTTGGCGACCGTGAATAGATCAGATGCGACCTCGATGCGCTCGACGCCGATGGAACGTGCCAGCGATTCTTGCATGGCCAACTGGCTCAATCCGTACTTCTTGATAATTTCTGTCATTTTCTTCACCATCTGGTCGTGGCGACGCCACTTTTCCATGAGCGCTCTCAGAATGTCTTGCTCGGCTTCTGAGTAAATGATGTCCACTCGACATCGATGTGTTTGGCCGAACCGCTGAACGCGGTGAATTGCCTGAATGAAGTCGTTGAACTTGAAGCCGATTCCTGAGAAGATTTCACGATGGCAGTGGCGCTGGAAGTTACAGCCGCTACCTGCAATTACTGGCTTTGTTGATAAGATGCGAAAAGCGCCATCGCCAAAGCTAATGATTCGGTCTTCTCGCTCTCCAAGCTCTTGCGACCCCCAGACGCTGACGGCCTCCGGGATGGCCTTCTGGATGGCGTGGCGTTCGATTTCCAGGTCATGCCAGATAACGAAATGATCATCGGGCGATTCATTGACCAGATCTACGACCTTTGCCACGCGGGCATCCAGGTTGTTTTTCTTTTCGTGGGCGGCAGCCGACAGGCCAAGGGCAGTATCCGGCACCAGTAAGCCCTGGCCCCACTTGTCAGCCCCTGCGGTCGTGTAGTCGGTCTGAACTTCGTGAAACTGCACTTCCAGTTCAGGCAGGTCATAGCCTTCATCGGAAAAGCCCAGATCGGACGGCTTTTGGATGAACACGGCCCAGCTGGACACCCACAGCCAAAACTCCTGTTCTTTGTGCGGGTACAGCTGCAAGTTTCCGGCCTTGCTCGAATCGCGCTTGAAGAATCGAGTGAGCGCCTGGCCAGAATCCATCTGCCCAAGGAATGCGGCGTAGTGGATCAGCTCTTTGTAGCGGTTGGGTGATGGCGTAGCGGTATTGACCAGCTTGAAGCGCACACCAGAGAACAGCGGCAGGAATTCTTGATAGGTCTTGCTGCCGAAGCTGCGTAGAACAGACGCCTCATCCAGGCTGACTGCCGTGAACTGAGCTGGCGTGAGCTTGCCGTCTCGCACAGACTCATAATTCGTAATGTAGAACTGATGGTCCGGCGTGATTTCCGCATCGGCGCGGATGAATCGCAAATTCAGGCCCAGCATCCTGGCGTCCCGGATCAGTTCTTGACGCACGCCCAGCGGACAAACGATCAGGCCGAACCCGCCGACATTGCCGATGATGATGCGCAGCCATTCGCACTGCATAACGGACTTACCCATGCCAAACGATGCGAACAGGCCACGATTGCCGCCCTTCACGGCCCACTTGACCAGCATCTTCTGGTGCGGGAACAGGCCGGGATACAGATCGTCGTCAGATACATCAAAGCCCTCGAACTTGGCGATCTTTATCTTGTGGCGTAGAAAATCCTCGTATGGCTTCATCGAAAAAACTCCTGTTGCTGGTTGCTATGGTTTGCCTGGGCGCGTCTATGGGCTGCCCAATTAAGCAGCGCGGCGTGAAAGCTTGGGCGCTGGCTCCGTGGTTTACATATTCGAAAGCCACTCGAGAATTTTCCCGAGCAGTTCACCGATGGCTTCGCTCATGGTGGTCTCCTGTCCAGATCACTTGATTGAGAGTCGAAAGCCCTGGCACAGCTTCGCTCCCGGCACATCAAACCCATCTTGAAGCGCCTTTTTGATAAGCGTCTTGTTGGGCTTTGGCTCTGGTGGTTTTGGTTCTGTCATGTAGTCGACAGGAATCTGTCGCTCATCAAACACTTCGACGCTTTGCGGGTTTTTCTGTACGCTGATCGTGAATTGCGGGTGCTCAACTTTTTGCACGCCGGCGTAAACCATTGCGTCCAACAAACGCTGCTTGAGCGTTTCGCTGCGCTTGGCCATGGTACGGGCTCTCATGGCCAGGCGATCAGCCTCGGCCATGGTGGCCGCCTGCATGGCTTCCATATTGCGCAGCACGAATCCGTAAGACTGGACTTTTGGAACCATGTCGGTCTCTGCTTCCAGAGTGTCTGCAATGGTTTGATCGTCAGCGTCCATATCCATCAGCTTTTCGTAGATGGCACGGGCTTCACCGGCGATTTCGTAAAGGGGGGCAAGTGTTGTCATTTTTTGTCCTAGCGGCTTATTAGGCCGCCCAGTCTCCGCGTAGTCAGAATCCGCTTCCGAAGTCGTCGCCAAATGGGTCATCGGGCGTGCCGCTGGCGCCGCTGGAATAACCGCCATTTGCGCCCGATGTGCGTTCGTCCTTATCCTTCAAGCTGGCGATCATGCTGGCCAAAGCCTTCGGCTGCTGAGTGCCGTCCAGCAACTCTTTTGCCATCAGCTCGGTGCCAGCCTGGAACGGTGCGAAGATGTTGAATTTGTAGCCATCCTTGCCGTCATTCTTGGTGTACAGCACTTTTTGAAGAACGAGACCAATGGGCTTGCCATGAAGCGCTGGGAATGCAATTACTTGGCGCGGGTTGCCGTTTGCGTCTTTGATCGTCCCTTTTTGCGGGACAATTTCTTTGATGCCCATTAAGGTCAAAATTGCGCTTAGGACTTTGTATCCGTACAAGGCATCGCCGTTGCTGTTGTACGTCCACAGCGTAAGGTAGTTGGCCTGCTGGCCGTCTTGGCTCTTGAAAGAGAACTCAATCCCTTCGGTTGCCTGTCTGCTGGTCACGGCTTCGGCCAATGTGAATTCGCCGATGTACTTACCAGACTGGTCGATGTAGTTGTTTGCGTTTGCCTGGCGGGCTGCTGTGTGGTCTACGGTATAGCTGCGTGGCTGCATGAAAAGCTCCTTTAAGCGGGCTGCTCGGTTAATTCGTAATAGGATTGAATGGCTTGGTCGACGGCGTGCAGATCGTTGTCAATCGTTTCGGCCTCGAACAGGCCCATGGGGGTTTTAGTGGTGTCGCTGCCGTTGTTACGGGTGGCAAACAGGTATTGGCCGTCTCGAATCACGGTTCGCATAACGATGGTCACCATCCCTTCGAGGGCAATCTTTTCATCAAGCATCTTCCCGATGGTCTTGATCTTTGTGTGTCCTGATTCGCTGGTCTCTACATGACTCAGGATATATACGCGCACATCGTCGGCAAGCGCGGCGGCAGCGTTGATGATGTCCCAGGCGTTCTTGCCGATCTCAGTAAACTTTCCAAACCCGGTTTCATTTGTGCGTCGCATGAATTCGTTGGCCATCACGTACTGAAAGTCATCCAGCACAATGACCTTGCGCTTGGTTTTCTGCATGAACGCGATAATTTGACCGGCATGGTCGGTCTGGCAGATGTTTCCGGTCTTGCAGGTGTCTTTATCGAACCGCTTCCACGCAGGCGACCTGAATGGAAGGGGTTTCTTGACGGCTTGAATCAGGAGGGTGTTGGATGGGTCTAGGTTGCGTAAGCTGGCTGACTTGCCTGTCCCGGACTCGCCCAGGACCATAGTTACGATGCTCATAATTGCTCTCCAGTTCTTGCTGTTCGTGATGTGTTCGTGTTGCTACGACCTGCCCAGCGCCGCCCCTGGTCACAGGCTCGGGTAGGCCGGGTAGGAAATATTCTTCTGGCTTCATAGCAGCAGCCTCACTGCGTAGGTCGGCCCAAAAAAAACGCCCATAAACAGGACGAATGACCATACCCAGGAAGACCGGGGTATCTTTGAACTGTTCTTCGCCCAGGCCCCTTGCCCGTCGTATTTCTTGATCAGGGGAGGGCTGAGGTACCGCTCCCATACAAAGACGATCAGGCCTGACACGGCAACCAGGCAGATGATCATCAGCAGGTAATCTTCAATCGGCATGTCACGCTCCCTGTTCTGCTTGTTGGTAGCACCAGTCGCGAATGAGGCGCTCTTTTGTGGGTCGATGCCAGTTCATCAGTAGGCGCATGGTCTCTGGATCGTCTGGCATGAAGATGTGCTCATAAATGTCGGCAGGGCCATAATCAACGCCGTTGATTCGCGCCAGCGGAATGAACCCCTTGATGACCAGGTCGATTCGGTTTTCAAAGTCAGCGGCCAACTCATCAACTCGGGCATCCAGTTGCTCGATGGCGTCACTGACGCGCATGGGATCATCGGGGCAGGCCGCAAGGCCGTCCCGGTCAAGTACGTATGTCATGGGGATTTCTCCGTGAGGTCAGGCGACCGAGTGAGATAGGCGTGTTGCTGCGTTGCGTTTTGGCGTGTCGCCAAACAGGGATCGAAGGTCGATGTTGTGTATTTCCAGCCATGCGCCAGCAGGCCATGCTTTCACCATCCCGTAGCGTTCGTCGAAAACTTCTGCCGGGCTGGTGTTGTGAGCCTTGCACCACTTGCGAAGGGCGACGTAGGCATTGCGTGGGAATTTCTCGCCGGTCACCTGCTCGACGGCGGTGATGGTGGCGTGTTTCTGATTTCGACCCAGTTCTTGCTTCAATCGCTCGACTTCGCGTTTGGCTGCCGATGCCGTCGCCATTGCCGACGCTTCGCGCTTGTTGCTGATCATGGCCTTGGTGCGGACCGCTTCGTCGCGTTCGGCTTCGATGGCCTGCTTTTGTTCGGCAAGATCAGCGGCAAGGCGAAGCGCTTCAGGCAGGGTCTGCGGAATCGCCGGGGCAGCGGGTTGCTGGTTGGCGATCTGCTTTTCAAGTTCCGTCATCTTGTCGAACACCGCCGCCTGCAATTCGTAGCTGTAACTCATTGCCATCAGGCAGGCTTCGCGCTTCTCGAAACGGTACATCGGATTCTGTTTACCATTCGACGCTTTGTAGTAGCAGGAAAATTTTCCCGCTACTTCCGCTCCAAGCACCAGCGGCACTTTTTTCAAGAAATCGGAGTGCGTCAGCTTTGCGTGATTGCTGCCGCGCTGGCCGTTGATGAACTCGACCATTTCAAGGCTGGTCATGGTTACGGCCCGGCCGTCACCGGCCACGATAATGTCAGTCATTGGGCTTTCCTTCTTTTGGGCTGGCTGCATACGAGCCGAGTAGATGGCGGTGAATTGAGCGTCCAGCGGATTGGCCCCGCGCAGGTACTCGCCAACCAGCTCGTCACCGACGAAAATGTCGGGGATTGATGGGGCGTGAATAGCGATAGGGAAGCCAACCATTCCGCACTGGACGTACAGATGGACAACTGAAGGCGAGGCTTTGCTGACGTGCTTGACCGTCATGCGCAAGTGCTTGACGGTGGACTGATCGAGGGCAGGGGAAAACTTGGTGGGCGCGGGTGCGCCGATGTATGTTGCAGCCATGGCAATGACTCCTGTGAGCGGTTTACCCGCCTCCTGACGCCAATCAGGGAGGGCGGGGCACATGCGGGTTGGCGTGCCGGTCACAGGGCCGGTGGGTCTTTTGACCCCCCGCATGGCCCGCCCATAAGGAAGTGCCATGCTGCGCAAAAACAAATGCCACGGTCAAAACAGACGGCGCGGCATAGTTTGCGCCTGTGATTCCGGGACGCCAATCCCGCCTGCTGATGTTTCAGCATTGCGATCAGTATAAGCACATCAGAATCAGTTTGCAATGGTCGAGGGTGACCGGCGTCCCTTGAGGCAGGGTTTTCGCCTTACACAGTCACATGGAGATTTGTTTTTGTACGGGGCCAAGCCGTACAAGCCGGGTACCCTCAAGTAGCGACACCACGCCCCGGTGTGCGGCCCCGGCGAAAACTAGGAGACATGCAAAGCACAGCGTGGCCAAGACGCTGTCGTGATGCCGCTACTTGATGGCCCCGCCTGAAGGACTCGAACCCTCATTTGTCGGAATAGAACTCCGGTGCCTCATCCATTCGGCCAAGGCGGGTAAGGCCCGTATCGTGGGCCGAATCTGTGTTAAATATGCGTCCAGTTTTGCCTAGATATTATTTTCCTGATGCACCCCCTGCTTACATTAAATTTTCTCATCAGGTCTGTAATGCTTAGGTTTGATTCTCTTATGTATATAACTTCTTGCTTTGTTAGCTTTGCGTTGTGGTGTTTCTCACCCTTGATGTCTGGGGTATAAGCGTTGCCTATTTTGAAACGTCCGGTAGCAGGAGGGCCGTCAAACGGCGCTCTACCCTTCTTTAGCATGTCATCATAATTGTCTCTTGGCGTTCCAATAAAAAGATGCGCTGGATTTACGCAGCCTGGCGTATCGCATGCATGACAAACAAATAATCCTTTTGGTATTCCACCATTTATTTTTGACCATACATACCTATGCGCTAGGAACTCAACACCATTGCTTTTTAATCTGCCATACCCTCCTGAATTGATTGATCTGTTAAAAATAAAACACCCAGAAAAAGGTATTGGCTCAGACTCATTCAGAATTTCTTCAACGCTAGGATTTTTTAGCCTTTTCATGCTTAGAAATGCTCCCAAAAAGCGGGGCGTATCGTGCCCAAGCCGCGAGGCTGCGTCAGTCAGTGGTAGCGACTGCATCCGACTCGATCCGGCCTTTTCAGCCGTTCGGCGCTTATCCGTGCGCTCGGTGATAGCCGCCGCGTAACGTTTCGGCAGAGGCGGCGGGCGTATTGGCCTATGGTGTTATGGCTCGACCGGGCCGGGAAATCTAGCAGCACCCAGCATCAGGGAATATAAACACGCGCTCGCTGCCGCCCATAACATCCCGCACTTCGTCGGGAGCCTCGTCGTGCTGGATAGCGCAACCCGGTGTGGAGTTCGCCAAATCTCGGGCTCTTTCCTCGTTCTCAGCAAACACCACCACGCCGCCTTCAGAGTGGTAGCTGTCGCTGCACTGAGCAACTTCCTTCCATACAAATACTTTCATGTCTTTCCTTTGCGGCCCGAAGGCTGGTTACTGTTGGGGCATCAGGGCGCGGATGGCACCGGCTAACCAACCCGGGCGGGCCTGAGCCTGGGCGCTACTCATATCCCAGCTATGCAGGCGTTAATTATTCGTCGTCGCATTCGGATGTCGGCATAGCCTGGGACAGGCGACGCTTGCGCTCAAGGGCCGCGCAATCAGCCCAGATAGCTGCGAGTGCGACGCGGTCATCGCTTGATGCGATTGGCTTACCATCGGACGTCCATCCATGCTCTTTTATCGCCACTGGTAGAAGGTCGTGAAATACCTGCTCCCAGAAATAAAGATCGTCACCTGTAAGGCCATTGGTTTTTACGGCGTTGTTTTCCATTCATATATCCTCGGTTATGCAGGCATTTCCCGGCTTTAACCATGTCCGGCATGGGCCTGTGCGCTCTCAGGCTGGCGTACTTCCAATATCGGCACTTAGCTCCCATATGCAGGATGCATATTTAGTGTGGCTATGCCAGCGCCGCTAGCGAGATGGCTCATGGATCGGCCCTTGCAATGATCATGGCGTCGGCGATGCAGTAGGAATACGCCGCAACCTCGTTTGCTGGTAAGGAATCCTCCCGGCTCCGACTTTCGATCTTGGAGCAGAGACTACGTGCGCGGGCATCCTCTTCATATGCACCGTGTTTGGACAAGAGACCCTGCATTGCCTTGGCCGCAAAATAGTCACGCAATGACATGCCGGGGTTTCCGATTAAGTCTCGCTGCTTGGCGCTTTGGCCTCTTCCCGGGTCAGGAAAGGCCGGCCCGCCGTCGTTGTGCTTCATATCGCCCTCTCTTGTGGATTCATCCGACACCGCACTCGTTGAATGCGGTGTCGGATAACTTCCGGGGCACCATGCCACCCGGCTACTCCTGCCCCAATTGGCAGCTCCAGTTCTGGCATGGCACCTCTTCAATCAACTCACGGCCTATAGCAACACTCCGGAAGCCAAGCCGTGGATTGATAGGCCCCGATCTTTCATCACGAGTAGGGCGTTGGGTCGTGTGCCTAGCCACGCGAAATCGCGTCATCGGCATGGGTGATCCCTTCCTGGTTGTTTAAGAACATGTACTGCGTTTGCGCTGCATATCGCTGCATTACTTGGCTGGCTTTGCCTAAACCGTTCTGTGCTGCGATGTGTGAATTCTACACTTGTAGATTTATAAATGTCAACAAGTGTAGAAAATATCTACGGAAGCGCGAGAGGCAGCCTGGTTGATCACGCAGCCAAGTCGATCTAGCCCTTGGCAGGGGCGGGGGAGTCAAAGAAAAACCCCTCACCAGGAGGGGTTGTGAAGGACGCAAAAAAACCGCCCGGGGGCCGTGAGCAAAAGCAAAACCGTTGCTTATCCAGATCATCCGGCCTATTGCGCGTCTACTTTTCCGTAACTACAATAACCGCATGGAAATCACGTTCGATCCAGTCAAAGATCAAATCAACCAAGCCAAGCACGGGGTCTCCCTTTCGCTGGCGCGCGAACTGGACTGGCCGGATGTGATGGCCAAGCCAGACACACGGCGCGACTATGGCGAGTTGCGCGAGATTGGTTATGGCGTGATCGAGAATCGGCTTTATTGCGTGGTGTTTACGCAGCGGCAGGATACGATGCATGTCATCAGCCTGCGAAAAGCCAACAGCAGAGAGGTGAAAAACTATGTCGACACTTAAAAAAGGGCTGGTAATGCCAACCCAGGAAGAGGACGCAGCGATCAATGCGGGGATCAAGGCAGACCCGGATACTTATGAGCTATCGAAGGCAGAGTTTCGACAACTGAAGCGCGTTGGCCGGCCCAAGAGCGCCTCGCCCAAGATTCAGCTGACTGTGCGCTATGACGCAGATATTGTTGAAGCGTTTAAGGCCAGCGGGGAAGGGTGGCAGACTCGCATGAATAGCGCGTTGCGTGACTGGCTGAAGACGCATTCAGCGTAAAGGCCGGCAGACCATCGCCCACAAAAAACCGTCCGGGGGCGGTAGGTGCGTATATAGTCAGTATCGACGCGCCTTGTTTGCAATAGGCCGTCGCTCTTATTAAGACTCTGTTATAAGTTTGAAGTAACGAACATTTAAAGTCACCACTTCGTCGTAGTGGAGAATGAAATAATCGCCTATTATCGGGTAGAAGCGAGCTGTAGGACGATTTTTTTTGCGTTTCGCAATGCCCGTAGAGTCTTTTGCTGATTCTTGATTGTGAGGGCGGCGAGCAAGTAACGACGCATCATCATTTTTTAGAGAGCGCCTTGATGCGTTGCTTATAACCAATCTGTCTAGTTGGCCTGTCTCGTCGGTGTAGTAATGCTCTAGTATCCCTTGGTATATGAAGGATTGACCATCAAGCTGGACCACGGCTGCAATTTGTATAAAGTCAGGTGTCTCATGTTTGGCGAAATCCGCCCCTGACAAAAGGTAATACCATGGCGCACGTCTAAATCTAAAGAATTTGGAAAGGCGTCCGTTCGCTCGATCCAGTCGAAACCTGGACACAAGATGCTTTACCAAGCTTGATAGTCCAATGGATAGCATCAAAATACTGAAAAAATATGCGGCTATCCAAGGCGCATCTTTGGCAAGAAGGGCATGATCTTTTGCTACAGCCCCGGTAGACAACAATCGAACCAACACATCAATGCGCACGGTTTTGTCGAAGATTATGTGGCTGATCCCCAGCATCATCA
>JAAYID010000219.1 GCA_012744285.1 Alcaligenaceae bacterium | reverse complement strand
GTTGTTCGCCCGCTTCCTGGCCGAAAACGGCCTGTTGCTCTGGGAACCTGGCGCCGCTGTATCGCTGGACGATTGCGAAGCCCTGGTGCAGGAAGCCGACCCCGCCATGAACCTGGGCGCCAAAACCAAATGGGCTCTGGCTGCCAAACTGGCCGCCCGTATGTTGCCGCAGGTGTTCAAGCCCCAAAGCCCGGTGTTTGAGCTAGCTTTCGCTCCTGAGCACCAGCGTGAACTTGAAAAACTGCTGGCCGCCTTGCCTGATGAGGTTTTCAAAGCCAGTGACAGCCTGGGCTGGGTGTACCAGTTCTGGCAAGCCAAGCGCAAAGACGCGGTCAATGCGTCGGAAGTCAAAATCGGGGCTGATGAACTGCCGGCGGTCACCCAGTTGTTCACCGAGCCCTACATGGTGGACTTCTTGCTTCACAACTCGCTGGGTGCCTGGTGGGTGACACGTCACCCCAATGTGCCATGCCCGGTTCCGCTGACGTACTTGCGAACCCTGGACGATGGGACGCCTGCCGCCGGTAAGTTCGAGGGCTGGCCGAATCAGCTGACCGATTTCAAACTGCTGGACCCATGTTGTGGTTCGGGGCATTTTTTGGTGGCCGCATTTTTGATGCTAGTGCCCATGCGGATGCAGGCTGAAGGCTTGAGCGCACAACAGGCGGTGGATGCGGTGTTGGCCAACAACCTGCATGGCCTGGAAATTGACCCGCGTTGCGTGGAAATTGCCGTGTTTGCTTTGGCGCTGGCCGCCTGGCGTTTTCCTGATGAGCATGGCGAACCTTTGGGTGTGCGGCTTGAAATGCCCGAACCCAGGATTGCGTGTTGTGGTCTGAAAGTGGCGGCTACGCCGGAAGACTGGATGGCCTTGGTGCCGGATACGGCGCCGAATGCCGATTACGTGCGTCAGGAATTGAAACTGCTGCACCGCACGTTTTCCCAGGCTCCCTTGCTGGGGAGTTTGCTGGACCCGGCGCGCAGTCTGAAAAACGACCTGGCAACCTCCAGTTTTGAAACGCTGCACGCCTTGCTGGAAACCGCCTTGTCAACGGAAACGCCTGCAACGCTCTGGGGCACTAGCCAGGCTTTGCAGGAAGGCTCCTGGGAACTGGCGCTGACGGCAAAAGGTTTGCTGGATGCGGCTCGGTTGCTGGACCAGCGTTATCACTTGGTGATTACGAATGTGCCTTATCTTGCCAGGGGTAAGCAAAACGATGTTCTGAAAGCGTATTGCGAAAAGCAGTATCCCGAAGCCAAGAACGACCTCGCGAATGTATTTCTTGAACGCTGCCTGGAATTGTCGCAGGATGGACGGCGGGGTGACGGCGCGGGCGTCGTACAGATTGTGATGCCGCAGAACTGGTTGTTTTTGACCAGTTACAGGAAGCAGCGGGAGTCGTTGTTGCGGCGGGTTGAGTGGAATTTGTTGGCCAGACTTGGACCAGGGGCGTTTGAAACCATAAGTGGTGAAGTTGTTCAGGCCGTTCTGCTAACCCAGACGAATGCCTTGCCCGCAGAGAGTTTTGAGTTGCGGGGTGTTGATGCGAGTGCGCCGAAGGTAGCGCTGGAAAAAGCTACTGTGCTTGCCGAGGGCGAGATTGTTTCAGTCAGTCAAAAGGGGCAATTGGATAACCCGGATGCTCGGGTCTCTACTTCTCTAGAAATTGGTGGGATGTTACTCAACACTCTTGCTCATAGTCACCATGGGTTAGTGTGTGGCGACCGACCACGCATGACAGTGAATTTTTGGGAGCTTATCGATAAAGGGCATACTTGGATTAACTACTGTGGAACCGTTACGGAGTCCACACATTATGGTGGCAAGGAAACATATCTACGCTGGTGCGAAGGAACCGGTGCTATTAAAGAACTGAAAGGGGCAACAAATCTAGAAACACATGCGTGGGACAAAAATGGAATTGTCGTTAGCGCGATGCGCAAACTGCCAGTGACACTTTATACGGGAATGGCCTTTGATAACAATACGGCAGTCATTACCGCAAATGATGGCAACCATTTGCCAGCTATCTGGTCTTTTTGTTCTTCCCCAGAGTTCAACGAGGCTGTTCGCCGTATTGACCAGAAGATTAACGTTACCAATGCCACACTGGTCAAAGTCCCTTTTGACCTCAAACACTGGCAAAAAGTCGCCGCCGAACGCTACCCCAACGGTCTTCCAAAACCCTATTCCGATGACCCGACCCAATGGCTTTTCCACGGTCACCCTCAGCCCTCAACCCACCCACTTCAAGTCGCCATCGCCCGCCTGGCTGGCTACCGCTGGCCCGCCGAGTCCGACCCCGACATGGAGTTATCTGACGAGGCACGCACCTGGATAGAACGCAGTGCCTTGCTCAATGACCACAGCGACGACGATGGTATCCTCTGCCTGCCCTCTGTACGCGGTGAACCGCCCGCACACGACCGTCTGCTCAAGCTGTTGATTGCCTCCTGGGAAACCGTTGAACCCGGT
>JAAYID010000218.1 GCA_012744285.1 Alcaligenaceae bacterium | reverse complement strand
CGCAACCACTGTACCGCTTCGCGGAAATCAGACACGTACTTCTCTTTGCGCTTCTCGCCCTCGCCGCGCACCACCATCGCGCCGCGACCCATCAGGCCCACAAACGTTTTGGCTGCCCTCGACAACACGGCATAATCGGCACCACGCACAAACGTACGATCAAATACCGACACCCGTACATTCCCGTGGTGCATGCGACGCAGCACCAGACGCCATGGCGCATCTTCCTCGGCTTGCTCGGCGGTCACGGTCACGCTGCCCGGCAACGCCGGGTTTTCGATGGCGGCCTGCAAACGCTGTGCCGACGCTTCGGCAGACGCCTGGTCGTCCAGGTTCAACGACACACCCTCGGCCATCGCCGACAACGCTTCAATATCCACCGTGCGACCCAGACGGTTGATCACCGCATCCGCCAAAATATACTGACGCATCAATTCGGCCAGCGTATCGCCAACCAGCGGTGCTGCGCCCTCTGACGGAATCACCGACGCATCTTTCAGCGCCAGTTCCATCATGTATTGTGCCTCTTCGTGGGCATCTTTCAGATAACGTTCGTCGCGGCCCTGCTTCACCTTGTACAAGGGGGGCTGGGCAATATACACATAGCCATGCTCGATCAAGGCCGGCATTTGACGATAGAACAGCGTCAACAACAGCGTACGAATGTGCGCACCGTCAACGTCCGCGTCGGTCATGATGATGATGCGGTGGTAACGCAGCTTCTCGATATTGAAATCAGGGCCGATACTGGTGCCCAGTGCCGTGATCAGTGTGGTGATTGCCTCACTGGCAATCAGGCGGTCAAAACGTGCCTTTTCGACGTTCAGCACCTTGCCGCGCAGCGGCAAAATGGCCTGGAATTTACGGTCACGCCCCTGCTTGGCCGAACCGCCCGCCGAGTCACCCTCGACGATGTAAATTTCGCTAAGCGCGGGGTCTTTTTCCTGGCAGTCAGCCAGTTTGCCCGGCAAACCGGCCCCTTCAAGTACGCTTTTACGACGCGTCATCTCGCGCGCCTTGCGGGCCGCATCACGCGCCCGGGCGGCTTCAATAATCTTGTTGCACAGCGCTTTTGCGTCGTTCGGGTTCTCAAGCAACCAGCTTTCCAGCGTACGTGCCACCGCCTCTTCAACGGCTGGACGAACTTCGCTGGACACCAGCTTGTCTTTGGTCTGGCTGCTGAACTTGGGGTCTGGCACCTTCACCGACAACACGCAGGCCAGGCCTTCACGCATATCGTCGCCGGTCGTATCGACCTTGGCCTTCTTGGCCATCTCGTTATCAGCGATGTACTTGTTCAGGACACGCGTCATGGCGGCACGCAAGCCCGTCAGGTGGGTACCGCCGTCACGCTGCGGAATATTGTTCGTGAAGCACAATACCGTTTCGGTGTAGCTGTCATTCCACTGCATCGCGACATCGACACCAATTTCCACCTCGCCCACCTGGGACTCGGTGCTAACCGAAAACACATTGCCATGCAACACGGTTTTCGTACGGTTGATGTATTCGACAAACCCCTTCACGCCACCGGCAAATGCAAAGTTTTCTTCGCGGCCCTGACGCTCGTCGATCAGGCGTACCTTCACACCGTTGTTCAGGAAGGACAGCTCGCGCAAGCGCTTGGCCAGAATATCGTAGTGATATTCAATGTTCTCGAAAATGATCGGATCGGCCAAAAACTGGACCCGCGTGCCGGTTTGCGACGCGGTGCCCGTGACATGCAGCGGCTCAACGCGCTCGCCCTGGCGAAACTCCATTTCGTGGGTTTTACCATCGCGCCAGATCGTCAGGCGCAGCCATTCGGACAGCGCATTCACACACGACACACCCACCCCGTGCAAGCCACCCGAAACCTTGTACGAGTTGTGGTCAAACTTGCCGCCGGCGTGCAGCTCGGTCATGACGATTTCAGCGGCGCTGCGACCGAATTCGTCATCTTTATGGATGTCGGTAGGAATACCGCGGCCGTTGTCGCTGACCGAAATGCTGTTATCGGCGTGAATCGTGACAACGATGTCGTCACAGTAACCCGCCAGGGCTTCGTCGATGGCGTTGTCGACCACCTCAAAAACCATGTGATGCAACCCTGTACCGTCGGACGTATCGCCGATGTACATGCCTGGCCGTTTACGAACGGCTTCCAGGCCCTTGAGCATCTTGATCGATTCGGCACCGTAACCGGATTCAGGGGTAGGGTTAGTCTGATCTGACATAACGATTTTCTTACCTTATATAAAGCGGGCAATGACTGTGGCACAACGTGTGCCGGGATCCGCGGCAGGGCCAACAGGCGCTACGCCACCGCGGAATCGGGCAATACCATGAAGCGCCTGAGTAACTAAATGCGCATTGGCATGACGACGTACTTGAACTGATCGTCGTCGGGCAAGGTGATGAGTGCCGATGCGTTGGCATCCGGCTGAACCGACCAGAGGATCTCTTCGGTTTTCACCGTTGCGAGGACGTCCAGCAGATAGCTGACGTTGAAACCGACATCCAGCGCTTCGTGCGCGTAATCAATGTCAATTTCTTCCTGAGCCTCTTCCTGCTCGGCATTGCTGGATGAAATTTTCAACAGGTTGTCACCCATCTGGACACGGACACCCTTGAGTTTGTCGGTGGTCAGAATGGCGGCACGCTGCAAACTGCCCTGCAAAGCTTCGCGACGGACTGCAAAATGACGGGTGTAGTTCGTCGGGATAACACGCGTAAAGTCGGGGAATTTACCTTCAACCAGCTTCGAAATCAGCTCAACGTCGGCAAAACGGAACCGGATCTGGCCTGCAGCCACATCAATTTGAACGGGGTCGTCAAGGTCACCCAGCAAGCGCTGCATTTCAAGTACGGTTTTGCGCGGCACAATGACATCGTGCTTCTGGGCAATACCATCAGCCGCCGCCGCACAGTGTGCCAGGCGGTGACCGTCAGTGGACACCGTGCGTACCAGACCCGGTTCGAACACAAACAGCAAACCGTTCAGGTAATACCGGATGTCTTGCTGCGCCATGGCAAAGTGCACCATGTTGAACAAATGCTTGAGCGTTTTTTGCGGCAACGAGAACGAAACATCCCAGGCCTCGGGCTGCGATACCGTGGGGTAATCGGCTGCCGGCATGGTTTGCAACGCAAAGCGGCTTTTACCCGACTGGATCGACAGTTTGCCGCTGGCCAACCCAAGCTTCACATCATTCGCATCAGGCAACGCCCGCAAAATGTCCATCAACTTGCGCGCGGCTACTGTGGTCGATTCGGGCTGGTCACCGACACCGAAATCGGCATGCGTCGTAATCTGGACTTCAAGATCAGTGGCCAGAAACGAGACCTGGTTGCCTTCTTTGCGCAACAGCACATTGGCCAGAATCGGCATGGTGTTGCGGCGTTCGACAATACCGGCCACGGTCGACAGGGGTTTGAGCAACGCATCGCGAGTCGTTTGTACGAGTTGCATGGTTATCCTTTCAGGGTTTGTTCTAATACGTGTAAGGCGTGGTTAAGCTCGGAATTCTTGGATCGTGCGTCTGAGATTTTACGAACTGCATGCAAGACCGTGGTGTGGTCGCGGCCCCCGAACAAATCACCGATTTCGGGCAGGCTTTTCTGGGTAAGCTCTTTAGCCAGATACATAGCCACCTGACGCGGCATGGCAATATTAGCGGGCCGGCGTTTGGAGTACATGTCGGCAACCTTGATTTTGTAGAAATCGGCCACCGTTTTCTGGATATTTTCCACCGTGATTTGCCCGTTCGA
This sequence comes from Alcaligenaceae bacterium, assembly GCA_012744285.1. Classification (GTDB taxonomy): domain Bacteria; phylum Pseudomonadota; class Gammaproteobacteria; order Burkholderiales; family Burkholderiaceae_B; genus Neopusillimonas; species Neopusillimonas aromaticivorans. The sequence goes on along the minus strand of JAAYID010000218.1, from coordinate 2,023 downwards.
CACCGACAACAAGTCTTTCAAGGCGTCTTTGCACACTTCCACCGTCAGTACTTCACGGCCATGGAAACGCGCGTAGGCCAGCACCTTGCGCAACGCCCCTTCCAGCTCACGCACGTTGCTGCGCAAATGCTTCGCAATAAAAAAAGCCACCTCTTCAGGCATGGTGACGCTTTCGATTTCGGCCTTGCGCAACAGAATAGCCACCCGCATCTCAAGCTCGGGGGGCTCAATAGCCACCGTCAGGCCCGAGTCAAAACGGGAAATAAGACGGCTGTCGATGTTGGCCAGTTCTTTCGGGTAGGTGTCTGACGTGATGATGATTTGCTTGCGCTTGGCCACCATGGCTTCAAACGCATAGAAGAATTCTTCTTGTGTGCGGTTCTTGCCGGCAAAAAACTGGATATCGTCAATCAGCAGCAAATCGAGCGAATGGTAATAACGCTTGAATTCGTCGAACGCCTTGCGCTGGTATGCCTTGACCACGTCGGACACATACTGGTCGGCGTGTACATACCGAACCCGCGCCGAACTGTTCTCTTTAAGCAGGGCATTGCCAATGGCGTGAATCAGGTGAGTCTTGCCCAGGCCAACGCCCCCGTACAAAAACAGCGGGTTGTACGAAATGCCCGGATTCTGCGCGACCTGGATGGCGGCCGCCCGGGCCAACTGGTTGGCCTTACCGGTAACGAAATTTTCAAACGTCAGATCGGTATTCAGACTGGAGCGGTCGTAGGCGATATCGGCGGCGGCGTGCGCGGCCACGACCGCAGGAGTAAGACCAGGAGACGCCGGGGTGCCCGAAGCGACAGCCGCACGCGGCACAGGTGCAGCGCTGGGTGCGGCAACAGGCGTTGCAACAGGTGCCGGTGCCGCCGGCATGGCCACCGATGGCCCACCCGCCGCACGGGCACTGCCCGATGCCGCCAGTTCAAACGTGACCTGCACCGGCCTCTGGAACCAGTCTGAGGCCAACGCTTCGATTTGATTGGAAAAGTTTTTGCGCACCCAATCAAGCTTGAAGCGATTGGGCGCTGCCACGCGCAGCACAGCATTGGCCTCGTCGTACGCCACCGGCACAAGCGGGCGTATCCAGGCACTGATCTGTTGCGGGGGTAGGTCTTGCTCCAGGCGTTGAAGACAGGATTGCCAAAAATCTTTCATAGATACCACTTCTGTAAACCTCGATTCTACCCTGTTGACGGGGAAGTTATCCACAAGGCAGGATGCAACAGCCCATGTCAGATTGCGCTAAGCGCTTGACTATTCATTAAAAACTTGTTGAAATAGCAGGCTTTCCCGGATTTTTTAACTAAGTCTATGCAGGTAGGCGCTGCGGGTGTTTGAAAAACGCATTGAAAACATGCGTTCAAAAAGCAAAAAGCCCGACACGACACGTCCTGCTGGCACAACCAAAGGCATAGCGCCATGAAACGCACTTTCCAACCTTCCGTTACACGCCGCAAGCGCACACACGGCTTTCTCGTTCGCATGAAAACTCGTGGCGGCCGCGCTGTTATCAACGCTCGCCGCGCTAAAGGTCGCAAGCGTCTGGCTGTCTAAAGCGGCGTTCCCGGCAACGTTCCGGGCCCCGGCCAGATACTGATGCGTGCCACGTTCACACCGGCGGCGCGCCTGCACCGCCCCTCCGAATATGCGTCTGCCTTGCAAGGCAAGCGCGTTGCCCGAGGGGCTTTGCTTGTGGTCAGCACCCCGCGCAATGTCGCGGCAAACCCCGAAGGCGCGCGCCTTGGCATGATCATCGCCAAACGTTTTGCCGCCAAAGCCGTCACACGCAATGCCATCAAACGTGTCATTCGCGAAGCTTTCCGGCTAAAACGACACCAGCTGCCACCCAAAGATTTCGTTTTCCGTCTGCACAGCAAAGTGGCGCCGGCCTCGTTAACTGAACTTAAACAAAAAGTTCGGGCCGAAGCAGATTCCTTGCTTGAACGGTCGGCCAAATGCTGAAAGCGTTGTTTATCGCCCCCATCCGGTTTTACCGGTATTTTTTAAGCCCCTGGGT
>JAAYID010000021.1 GCA_012744285.1 Alcaligenaceae bacterium | reverse complement strand
GGTGGCGGTCACATCATTTCACCACCCGAAGACATTGCGGCCATCTATCGCAGCGGCAGAGGCTCCCTCAAGGCGCGTGCGCGTTGGGAGTTCGAAGAAATGGCGCGTGGTCAGTGGCAACTGGTGGTTACCGAGCTGCCGCCGGGTACGTCCTCTCAAAAAATTCTTGAAGAAATCGAAGACCGCACCAATCCCAAGGTCAAGACGGGTAAAAAAACCCTGACCAACGAGCAGCAGCAAACCAAGGCCCTGATGCTGGGCTTGCTGGATGCGGTTCGTGACGAATCCGGCAAGCAGGCGGCGGTACGCCTGGTGTTCGAGCCTAAAAGCAGTCGCATCGATCGTGATGAATTCGTCAACACCTTGTTGGCGCAAACCAGCCTGGAAGGCGGGGTGTCGGTCAATCTGGTCTGTATTGGCACCGACGGTCGGCCGGGGCAACGTCCCCTGCGCGATGTGCTGGTCGAGTGGCTGGGTTTCCGTACGCAAACGGTCACACGGCGTACCCAGTACCGGCTCGATAAAGTGACTGACCGCATCCATGTCCTGGAAGGGCGCATGGTGGTTTATCTGAATGTCGACGAAGTCATTCAGACCATCCGCGAATCGGATGAGCCCCGCCAGGCTCTGATGGACCGTTTTTCGCTCAGCGAGCGTCAGGCCGAAGACATTCTGGAAATGCGCTTGCGCCAATTGGCGCGTCTGGAAGGTTTCAAGATCGAGAAAGAACTGGCCGAGCAAAAAGAGGAACAGGCCAAACTGCATGAACTGCTGGCCAACCCGTCGTCGCTCAAGCGCCTGATCATTCGTGAAATCGAGACTGACGCCAAACAGTATGGCGATGACCGCCGTACGCTGATTGAAACGGCAGAGCGTGCCGTGCTGGAAACCAAAGTGGTTGACGAACCGGTCACGGTCATCGTGTCGCAAAAGGGCTGGTTGCGCGCGCGCCAGGGCCATGGCCACGATGCGACCCAGTTCAGCTTTAAAACCGGCGATTCACTGTACGATGCGATCGAGTGCCGCAGCACCGAAAATATCATCGTCTTTTCGTCGACCGGGCGGGTATACACCGTGCCGGTGGCCAGTTTGCCGTCGGCGCGTGGTGACGGGCAGCCCGTAACCAGCATGATCGACCTTGAGCAGGGCAGCCGGGTGGTGCATATGGTCGCTGGCGCCGAGTCTCAACGCTATTTCATTGCGACACCGTCCGGCTATGGGTTCATTTCCACACTCAAAGACCTGAGTACCCGCCAGCGTGCCGGCAAGCAGTTTGTATCGCTGGAAGACGGTGATACCTTGCTCAAGCCACTGGCCCTGGCGCCCGAAAGCAGTCATCTGGCGATGTTCAGTACGAACGGGCGCTTGCTGGTGGTTGACCTGGCCGAGTTCAAACGGTTGGCAGGGGGAGGACGCGGTACCGTCCTGATGGCGCTGGACGACGATGATCGTCTGGCACAGTGGGTGGCGATTGGCCCGGCGGGCCTGGGGGTTTCAGGAATTTACCGTAACAAGGCGACCACGCTGGTGCTTGAAGGCGAGGCATTGGCTGAATATATCGGTAAACGGGCCCGCAAAGGCAAGGTTTTCGATACGAAAATCAAACAACCTGTGTTCGCTGCGGCTTAAAATGAAGAATTGATTACAACCTGTCTAAAAGTCGCTATGAGTTTCAAGGTTATTGTTCAGCCCTCGAATCACCAGTTCAGTGTCGAGCCCGGTGCTACGGTGCTTGATGCCGCCATGGCGGCAGACATCATCCTGCCGTACAGCTGTCGTACCGGGGCCTGTTCCAGCTGCAAGGGCAAAGTTCTTTCGGGGTC
>JAAYID010000217.1 GCA_012744285.1 Alcaligenaceae bacterium | reverse complement strand
CGTGACATCCTCACCGAAATCAAGGGCCGGCTGAACTTCATGGAAGAAGTCGGCCTGGGCTATCTGGCGCTTGATCGCTCGGCCCCCACATTGTCGGGCGGCGAGGCCCAGCGCATCCGTCTGGCAGCGCAGCTGGGCTCAAACCTGCAAGGGGTGTGCTATGTGCTTGACGAACCCACCATCGGCCTGCACCCGCGCGACAATGAAATCCTGCTCAATGCCTTGGCTAAACTCGAAGGCAACGGCAATACCCTGGTGGTAGTCGAACACGACGAAGACACCATCCGTCGCGCTGCCCACGTCATCGACATGGGGCCTGGCGCCGGGGTTCGCGGTGGCCGGGTTGTGGCGCAAGGTACGGTCGATGACCTGATGAACGACCCCCAGTCGCTGACCGGGCGCTACCTGAAGCACCCGGTGGTTCACCCGGCCCAGCCCCGCCGCAACGTTGACACCCACGACCGCTGGACTCACTTGACCGGGGCACACCGGCATAACCTGCAGAATGTCGACGTCAACATTCCCGTCGGCCGCTTGACCATTGTCACGGGCGTTTCGGGCTCGGGAAAATCAACACTGGCGCGTGATGTGCTGCTGGATAACCTGGCTCAGGTGGTCGGCAAGAAAACCACACCCCAATGGCAGGGCTGCACCGCCATTTCAGGGTATGAACAGATTGACCGGGTGCTGGAAGTTGACCAGACGCCTATCGGCAAAACTCCGCGTTCGTGCCCGGCCACCTATGTCGGCTTCTGGGATGACATCCGCAAATTGTTCGCCAACACCCGCGATGCCCGGCTGCGAGGCTGGAGCGCGGCCCGCTTCTCGTTCAATACCGGTGATGGCCGTTGCCCGATCTGTGAAGGACAGGGGCTGCGCACCATTGAAATGAGCTTTCTGCCAGATGTGAAAGTACCCTGCGACGCGTGCAACGGCGAACGCTTCAATCGCGATACGCTGGACGTAAAGTGGCAGGATAAAAGTGCCGGCGACCTGCTAAAAATGGATGTTGACGATGCCATAGAACACTTCGGTGCCCACCCGAAAACCCTGCGGGCACTGAAACTGATGCAGGATGTCGGGCTGGGTTACCTGACGCTGGGGCAACCGTCGCCGACGCTTTCGGGGGGTGAGGCCCAACGCATCAAACTGGTCACCGAACTGACCAAAGCCCGCCTGACCGACGGCGTCATCACCACCGGGCGGGCCTCCAGTGCCCCGCACACACTGTATGTGCTTGACGAGCCCACTGTCGGGCTATCCATGGCGGATGTCGAAAAACTGACCCATGTATTGCACCGGCTGGTAGATGCGGGCAATACGGTTGTCGTGATCGAGCACAACCTGGACGTGATTGCCGAAGCCGACTGGATTATCGACATGGGGCCCGAAGGCGGTACGCACGGCGGGCGGCTGGTCATGGCCGGGGCACCGGAAACCCTGATGGCTCATGCTGATCAGTCGCATACCGGCCGCGTGCTGAAAACCTTCATGCAAAGCGGCGCGTCAGCAGCCACTGAATAGCCTCACCGGCGGCGGCCATCCCCATGGCCGCCGTCACCATCACGGCTGACCCGTAACCTGCGCACGACAAGCCCTGGGGCGCGGCAGCCACACCATCAGTGACGCCAGGCGAAACACCGGCACCGGCCACCGGCACCCCCGCAGCAGAATCTGCCGTTGGCATGACCGCTGGTGCTGCAGTCGTCTTTGCCCAAAGATCCGGCAAGACGGCAGGCTGGTCAAACCATACGGCCCGCACCCCCATTTTGGGAATACGCCGGGGTGCCTTGCCGGCCGCTGCCGCCGCACGCGGATAACCATGCTGCCGGCGCAGTGTATTGCGCAGCTTGGACAACAACGCATCGTTTTGTGTGACCGACAGGTCGGAGGCATGCAGCGCCGTAACGGCCGTCTTGCCACCGGCCCCGCCGCACACCACGACCGGAACCTGGCGGCGCCGGGCCTCGAGAATCATCGCCAGCTTGGCCGACATCTGGTCAGTGCAATCGATGATGACATCGACATCGGCCGGAAAAATGACGGTCACGTTATCAGGGTCGACAAAATCATCAACAACCACGACACGACAGGCCGGATTGATGCCCACGACCCGGTCGGTCATGGCCTGCACCTTGGACTGCCCCAGGGTCGCCGTCAGGGCATGCAATTGCCGGTTCACATTCGATTCCGCAATGTGGTCCATGTCGATCAGGGTCAGGGCACCGACACCGCAACGGGCCAGCGCTTCGGCACACCATGAGCCTACCCCGCCCAGGCCGGCCACCGCCACATGGGCCCGGCGAAAAATTTCCGGGGCATCGTCTCCGTACAGGCGGGCCAGCCCGGAAAAGCGTCGTTCAGTATCAACAGGTTCTGTAATTTCGGTCATGACGTCGTGGTATGGTGATTCAGGTCGTATTACTATTAGAGCATGCCCGATTCGCGGCCCCTGAAGTTTCCTGCAAGTATCGTGACACACACTCTGCCCTTTTCGCCCCCCGGCAACATACCCAGCCCTCACGCATTCCGGCGCCTGACTGACGACGAGCGCCGCGCCTCCATGCTCGACTACATGAGGCATTGGGAAAAAGGCCATGACCTTTGGGTTTTTGGCTACGGCTCACTGGTCTGGCGGCCCGAGTTCGACTACGTTGAACGCCGCCTCGCGCTGGTGCGCGGTTATCATCGTTCGCTGTGCCTGTGGTCGCGCATCAACCGCGGCACACCCGAACAACCCGGCCTGGTGTTCGGGCTGGACAACGGCGGCTCATGCCGGGGCATGGTGTATCGTGTTGCCGGCAAGCATGTGCCCGACGTGCTTGATGAACTCTGGAAACGCGAAATGTCCAGCGGTGCCTATGTGCCCAGACACCTGAACTGCCACACCCATCAGGGCCCTGTCGGGGCACTGGTGTTTACCATGGACAAAACCAAAGACGGCTATGTGCGTGACCTGCAAACCCCGCAACTGATCGATATTGTCCGCCATGCCTGCGGGTCGTACGGGCCATGTATTGAATACGTTATTGAAACCGACCGCGCCCTCAAGGGTGCGGGTATCCACGACCACAAGCTTGATGAGCTGGTCCGCCACCTGAACAGCGCCCAAACGCCTGATCGCAACCCAACCTGAAACCATGTCCATCGCTGATATCCGCCAGCAGTACCGAAAAGGTGTACTGCTTGAAAACTCCGTCGCCGACAACCCGTTCGACCAATTCATGCTGTGGTTCGATGAGGCCCTGAAAGCCCAGGTCAACGAGCCCAACGCCATGACCCTGGCCACCGTGGCCAACGGCCAACCCTCGGCGCGCATCGTGCTGCTCAAGGGTTTTGACCAGCAAGGGCCGGTATTTTTCACGAATTATGACTCCGACAAAGGCCGCCAGCTGGCTGACCAGCCCAACGCCGCGCTGCTGTTTTTCTGGCCGGAACTTGAGCGCCAGGTACGGTTTGAAGGTCGGGTCAGCAAAGTGCCTGCGGCTGAGTCCGACGAGTACTACCACAGCCGTCCGCTAGAATCACGTATTGGCGCCTGGGCCTCGCCGCAAAGCCGGCCCATCACACGCGCCGATCTGGACCAGCGCGTTGAAGAATTCACCACCCGTCTGGGCCAGGCCCCCGAACGCCCGGCGCACTGGGGCGGCTATCGCCTGACCCCGGTACGCGTCGAGTTCTGGCAAGGCCGGCCCTCACGCCTGCACGACCGCCTGTGCTTTGAGCGACAGCCGCACAACCAGTGGACCTTGCAACGCCTGGCCCCCTGACACCCTGTAACCTGTAACAACACAATGAACGATTACATTCTGACCCTGTCCTGTCCTGACCGTATCGGTATCGTGCATGCCGTCACTGGCTGGCTGCTCGATATCCATGGCAACATTATCGATGCTCAGCAATTTGGCGATACCGAAACCGACCGCTTCTTCTTGCGGGTTCACTTCAAATTACCGCAATACTATGCAGTCGACGCTTTGCAAGAGCGTTTCGCCGGCGTGGCCGAAAAATTCGAAATGCAGGCCAACTTCCATGATGCCCAGCGCAAGTCACGGTTGCTGATTCTGGCCAGCAAACAAGGCCACTGCCTGAATGACCTGCTGTTCCGTACCCATAGCGGCCAACTCAATGTGGAAGTGGTAGGGGTTGTATCAAACCACAATGACCATGCCGGCATGGCGGCCGCCTACGGTCTGCCGTTCCATCACCTGCCTGTTACACCGGAAACTAAACGCGACCAGGAACAGAAAATCCTGGACCTGGTTGATGCCGAAAAAATTGATCTGGTCGTGCTCGCACGGTACATGCAAATCTTGTCGGGTGAAATGTGCAAGGCGTTGTCGGGGCGCGCCATCAATATTCACCACAGCTTCCTGCCCAGCTTCAAAGGCGCCCGCCCCTACCATCAGGCCCACGCCCGCGGGGTCAAGATCATTGGTGCCACAGCGCACTACGTGACGTCAGACCTCGATGAAGGCCCGATCATCGAGCAAGATATCGAGCGCGTTGATCACGCCATGAGCGCGCAACAGCTGACACAAGTGGGTAGCGACGTGGAGTCGCTGGTACTGGCGCGTGCCGTACGCAGCCATGTCGAGCACCGCATCTTGCTCAACGGCAGCCGTACTATCGTTTTCCGTTAAGCTCCGCCGGGGATAAGACTTACCGGGCCAAGGGCCTGCCAGAGTCCAGACCCACCCGAGCCGGAGGCCCTGCCTGGGTCAACGCCCCAATGCCAGACCTTCGCGACGAGGGTCTGCGCCACCCTGCCAACCGGTTCCGGTGCGAACAATGCCATGCAAGCCGCTGGGCAAAGGCCTGATTTCCACATCGTGCCCTTTACCCTTCAACGCGGCAACAACCTCGGTCAGCTTCGTACCCTCCTCGATTTCAGTACCGTAATTGCGACTGCCCCGGTTCGGCAAATCAATGGCCCGCTGGATATCCAGGCCGTACCCGAGTACCCCGAGCAACGTCTTGGCCACGTAATTGATGATCGCCGTACCACCCGGTGCCCCGATCAGCATGTGCACCTGCCCGTCACGAAATACCATCATGGGTGCCATGGCGCTGCGAGGCCGTTTGCCGGGCTCGACCCGGTTCAGCAAAGGACGGCCTTGCGCATCCACACCCGCCAGCGAAAAATCAGTCAGCTGGTTATTCAGCAAGAACCCCCTGACCAGCATCTTGTTGCCAAACGCCGACTCGACCGACGTCGTCATGGACACCGCGTTGCCCTGCGCGTCGACCACAGAAATATGCGTGGTGGAAGGCAACTCGGCCGACTCGTCCAGGCCAAAGTCGGCCGGGTCGATTCCTGGCGGCGAACCCGGCAAACCCTTTTTCATGGCGCGCTCGGGCGAAATCGCCGCCGCCCGTTGCGCAAGGTAGCCCGGGTCGAGCAAGGCCTTGACGGGCACATCGGCAAAATCAGGATCGGCCACGTACACATCACGATCGGCATACGCCAGCTTGCCGGCTTCGGCAAAGTAATGCACAGCCTGGGCTGAATCGGGGGCATGGTCAAGAACCGGCGTATGCGCCAGCATGCCCAGTATCTGCATCACGGCAATCGGGCCGGAACTGGGTGGCCCGCTGCCACACAAGGTATACACCCGATACCCCGTACAGACGGCCTCGCGGCGAACCACCCGATACGAGGCCATGTCATCCAGCGACAGATGCCCGGGGCGGTCGTGCGCACCGACCGCATCAACAATGGCACGGGCAATCTCCCCGGTATAAAACACATCAACCCCGTGCTGTGCCACCTGGCGGTATACCCGGCCCAGTTCCGGATTGATCAAACGATACCCCACCGGCAGGGCCTGACCATCACGATAGAAATAAGCACCTGCCGACGCACTGGCCTTTAGCCCGCTGCTGCGGGTCAAAAGACCGTGCAGCCGCGGTGACACCTCGAACCCTTGCTCGGCCATTGAAATCGCGGGTTCAAACAACACCGCCCAGGGCAGACGGCCATGGGTTTTGTGCATCTCGGCCAGCCCGCGCAGCAACCCTGGTACACCGACAGACAGCCCGCTATTCACCGCCTCTGGCCAGGACAACGCCTTACCCTGGTGAATGAATTGGCGATAATGCGCGGCCATGGGCGCGGTTTCACGTGCATCAAAACTGGTCAGACGCTGCTCAGCCTGGTCGTACACCAGCATGAAACCACCACCACCGATCCCCGATGACTGGGGCTCGACCAAACCCAGGACCAGTTGCACGGCAATGGCGGCATCAACCGCGTTACCGCCCTTCTCCAGAATGCCGACCCCCACCCGGGTGGCCAATGGATTGGCTGCCGACACCATGAATTGCGTGGCTTCAGCCAGGGTGTGACGAGTCGTTGAGACAGCCGCCTCGGGATCCGGTGGCGGATCAGCGCGCGAGAACGTCGGCAGTACGTTCAGAAGAAAGGCCAGTGCAAGGCCTGCACACCCGACACGGCGTGCCGGACGTGACCGGGTTCGGCCCATTGAACCCAGGGTGACACTGCACCCCAAACCGGAATCCTCCCTTTTCATTCAACTCTCCTTTTCGGGCGACAGCATTGGGGCGCCATTGGAAGTGTCATCGTTCAATTTCCCATGTCTGGTAACCACGGCACCGTCGACTGGGTCGCCACCACCTCATCCAGCCAGGCCTCAAAGACCTTGAGCGCGTCATTGGGCACATGCTGCACCGGATAACTGAAATAGTAAGACTGTCGCATCGGCAATGCCCCGTCAAAAGGCACGACCAGATCGCCCGCCGCCAGCGCCTCGCGCGCCAAAAACCGCGGAATCAACCCCACGCCAAGCCCGGCATGTACGGCCGCCAGCACCATCGTAAACAATTCGTAGCGCGGCCCCGCCCCGATGGAGGGATGCCAGTCCAGCCCTTGGGTACGATACCAGTCACGCCACGCATGAGGCCGCGACATCACGTGCAGATGGGTCAGGGATGACAGCCCTTCCGGTGTTGCGCGCGCCGCGTCATAGAGGCGAGGCGCACACACCGGCAGCATCGCCTCTTCATCGAACAACCGTATGCCCTGGGTACCCGGCCAGGGCTGCTCGGCGTGATAGATTGCCGCATCAAACGGGTGATCGGCAAACTGGAACGGCAATGTCCGCACCGACAGACTCACCGCGATGTCAGGGTGACGCGCCTGCAGCAACGGCAAGCGGGGAATCAGCCAGGTGGTGGCCAGCGTGGGCAACACTGCAATATGCAGGCTATGCCCAAGCGCCGCACGCGACATGACACCAAAGGTGTCTTTTTCCAGCTGTTCAAGATGATGCCGCACCCGGCCTGCATATTCAGCCCCTGCATCCGTCAATACAATGCGTCGCCGCACGCGTGTAAACAAGGCCACGCCCAGACGCTCTTCCAGACCACTGACCTGCCGGAACACGGCACTGTGCGTCAGCGACAGCTCTTCGGCCGCCCGCGAGAATGAGCCCAGACGGGCGGTGGCCTCAAACGCCTGCAACGCCCCGAGATTCGGCACCCCTTTTCGCATGACTTCCCCTTTTACCGGCAATTCAGTATCGTTAACCCGATTGCCCGTTCAACGTGCGCAATTGTCACGACAATGTGCAATTTTATCAATTGCAATGTGCCTATAACTCACATAACCTGTCGGTATTCGCCGTATTGTTCTTGTCAACGGCTATTTTTTCGGCAAGAATACTTTAAACCTAAACTTTCGACTCGGAGCACACCCTATGTCATCGGCCCCTTCATTCAATTGGGAAGATCCCCTGTTGCTGGATTCGCAACTCACCGAAGAAGAGCGCATGGTCCGCGATGCGGCCTACGCTTACGCACAAGACAAGCTGGCGCCCCGCGTCCTGGAAGCCTTCCGTCACGAAAAAACCGACGCGGCCATTTTCCGCGAAATGGGTGAACTGGGTCTGCTCGGCCCCACCATCCCCACCGAATACGGTGGCTCGGGCCTGAACTACGTCTGCTACGGCCTGATCGCTCGCGAAGTTGAGCGTGTCGACTCAGGCTACCGTTCGATGATGAGCGTGCAATCGTCCTTGGTCATGGTTCCCATCAACGAATTCGGCAGCGAAGCGCAAAAGCAGAAATACCTGCCCAAGCTGGCCAGCGGCGAATGGATTGGCTGTTTCGGCCTGACCGAACCCAACCACGGTTCCGACCCCGGCGGCATGGAAACACGTGCTGTCAAAACGGCTAACGGCTACAAGCTGTCAGGCGCAAAAATGTGGATCACCAACTCGCCCATCGCCGACGGTTTCGTCGTCTGG
>JAAYID010000216.1 GCA_012744285.1 Alcaligenaceae bacterium | reverse complement strand
ATCAGCGCCTTCGACATGGCCCGCATCATGGCGCTGGGCGCCGACTGGTGCAACAGCGCGCGCGGCTTCATGTTTGCGGTGGGCTGTATTCAGGCCCAGGCCTGCCACACCGGCGCCTGCCCCACCGGGGTTGCCACGCAAGACCCTAAACGCCAGAAGGCGCTAGTGGTCAGTGACAAATCGGTGCGCGTGGCCAATTTCCACGAAAACACCTTGCGGGCATTGGCCGAATTGCTGGGCGCTGCCGGGCTGCAGCACCCTGACCAATTGCGACCCCACCATATTGCACGGCGAATTTCCTCTGACGAGGTGCGGGTGCTGTCAGCCTTGTTCCCCGACCTGGAACCGGGTGAAATCCTGCAAAGCAAGTTCCGTCAAACCATTTTCCGGGTGGCCTGGCCCATGGCAAGGGCCGATTCATTCGAGCCCGCCTACAGCCTTAGTGCGGCGCTGTCGGGGCATGCCGTTACAGAAAACGCCCAGCCATAAAGATAAGGATAAACCCTTATTTCATAAGATCAGCTACCGCAGTAAAGTGAACTTACTGCCCTTAGGGGGCAGCCAGGCCGTCTCTAAAAGCGGCCTCTTAATTCACCTGCTCAGGTCAGGTGATGCTACCGGAAGGTAGCCCCAGGCCCCGCCAAAAGGCGGGGCCTTTATTTTGGCTTACGCCGCCAGCACCAGCAGGGTGTCGCCCTGCGCAAGCGCCTGTGGGCCGATGCCGGGTTTATGTATTGCTTTTTTGTGCCGGTTTGGTGCGCGCACAACATTGGTGCGAACCAATTGCGCCAGCATTGATTACCCGCAAGACGAAGCTTGCAGTTCTTGATATAAAATTTGTGGTTGCTGCTGTTACGATATTCAAATCTTTATTTTCAGGGCATTTGATGCGCACTTCCAGGCTGCCCTTCGCCAGCACGCTTATTCGGGCGGTGCTTTATTTTTTTAGCGCATTGTCAATTGTTCTTGCCATTGCCTGGCCGGGCTATACCAACTACCTTGATGCCCGGCGCACCGCCCATATTACCGAGCATGCCGCCCACCTTGACCTTATGGGCCAACAACTGTGCCATGAATCACTTCAGGCAGGCATTATCGTCAAATTGCTAAGCGGGTTCCCTTTAAGCCAGCACGCCCTTATACCAGGCCCAAATCAACAGCAAGCCAGAGCCGACCTTGCCGGCCAGTTTGCCCGGTTTGCCAACAGCTTTTCAATGTTCAGCCAGTTGCGTGTACTAGATCAACACGGCAACGAAATTGTGCTCGTCAACAACACAAGCGGGAACATTGTCAACGTGCCGCCTGAAGGCCTGCAAAACAAGGCCGATCGTGATTACTTTCACATCACATCACAACTGAACGGGTATGAACTTTACGTTTCAAGTGTCGACCTGAACCAGGAACGCGGCGTTATTGAACGACCGCACAACGCAACCCAACGCTTCGCCACGCCAATTCTTGACGGTCAAGGTCAATTCATTGGCATGATCGTTGCCAATCTCGACATCCAGGCCATTATTGACCGCATTAAAAACCGCACCCTGAAACACGATCGCGAACCTGTTGAGTTTTCCATTCTTAACAGGCACGGTTACTGGCTAAGCGCAGACAACCCTGACCTGGCCTGGGGCTGGCAACTCGGGCGGCCCGAAAACAACCTGGCAACGATCAACCCGGAATTTTGGGCCGCGATCAGCGACCAGACACAAGCCGTGATCCCTGCCGAAAACGGGGCTTACCTGTCGTTATCGGTATTTCCCATGAAGCTGTTTGACGAGGCCGGCATTCTGGCTGTCACTGACGCCGACCCAGGCCAGGGTGCCGTTCTGACCAAAAAAAATGACGCCATCGAATGGAAGACGCTGGTGTTCTTGCCCGACACCTTTTGGCTGCAGGGCTCGGTGTTTTACCAGCGCTGGGCCCAAGGGCTGCTCACCCTGTTTACCCTGGCTTTGGCCGCCGCATCGTGGCTGTTGGCGCGCCAGCACACCTGGCGCACCCTGATGCGTGACATAGAAAAAGAACACACCGAAGCCATGGTCGACCTGTACGAAAACGCCCCCTGCTGCTACCAGTCAGTTGACGGCAACGGCAAGCTGGTGCGCATGAACCAGACCGGCCTTGACTGGCTGGGCTATAAACGGCACGAAGCTGTCGGGCAACTGCACTACAGCGACATTCTGCAGCCCGACCCCAACCACCTCGACGACGCCGACCCCAGAACCCATCTTGAACGTATCAAACAAGACGGCCACCTGACCAACCACCCCATGATGATGCGTCGCAAGAACGGCAGCCTGTTCCTCGTGTCCTTGTCATCAAAAGCCCTGTGCGATGAAAACGGCAATTTCCTGATGACCCGCACCACCATCGCCGACATGACAGACCGTTACCGGCTTGAAGAAAAGCTGCGCGAACAGGCCTTTACCGACGAACTGACGGGTGCAATCAACCGGCGACAATTCAATTTCCTGTCAGAGCGTGTGTTGAACCAGATGCAACGCACCGGCAAGCCTTGTGTACTGATGGCCCTGGATATTGACCACTTCAAGCGCGTCAACGACACTTACGGCCACGCCATGGGTGACCTTGCCCTGAAGGCATTCGTGCGCGTTTGCAAAGAAAACGTGCGTACAAACGACCTGGTCGCCCGCATGGGCGGTGAAGAGTTCGTGGTGCTGCTGCCCGACGCTGAACGCGACACCGGCATCACCATTGCCGGGCGCATTCGCGCCGCCGTCGAAAACCTGCGGGTTGAATTGCCTGATGGAAAAAGCCTGTCGTTTACCGTATCGATCGGCGTGACCGTAATAACGCCAGACCACCCTGACCTGAGCCACGCGCTGTCGCGTGCAGATGAACGCCTTTACCACGCCAAAACTGGCGGACGTAACCGGGTGGTGGCGCAAAAAGAATAAAAAAACCTTGCCGGCAGCTACGGCAGTGCACCCATCGAGGTCATCCGCCAGTAGATCAGACAGCAGCAAACGCCACACTGCCCGACCGAGCCTTATCGAGCATGCCCTGAAGCCGATTCACCACAGCAGACGCCTGCACATTCAAACAACTGCCCGGAGGATTAATAACCGACACCTAACACACGAAGCCTTGCACGCTCGTGAACTATCCGGCCAAGCGCCGACTGCATTCACCGTAACAACCCAGACTATTGGTTTAGTCTGTTTGCCCAGCGATTGGTTCAATGTTACCACCGGGTGATGAGAAAATTAGAACAACACCCAGGGGATTTGATCCAGATTAAAAACTCTGTTGCTTTTGCGCCAGCAACGCCGTCACCCCTGACAATCGGGGTTTTCCAGCAGTTTGAACAAGCCACATAAACCCGCATCGGTCCACCGTAACGGTACACAGGCTTGCTGACCCGCGCGTCACTTTTTACCATTACCAATTTACACTTTGCAACTTCTTTCACCATGAGCTACAGCATTGTCTGGTTCAAGCGTGACCTGCGTTGTCATGACCACGCAGCGCTGGCGGCAGCCAGCCGGCGCGGTCTGGTGCTGTGCCTGTATGTGGTCGAGCCACGGCTATGGACACAGCCCGATGCGGCTGCGCAACACTATGCGTTCATCGCAGAAAGCCTGGTTGAGCTGGACAAGGCGTTGCGCAAAATGGGCGGGCAATTGCATGTGGCCACCGGCGAAGTGGTGGATGTGCTGGCACGCCTGCACCATTTCGCCCCGTTTGATGCGGTGTATGCCCACGAGGAAACCGGCAACGACCACACTTTCAAGCGCGACCTGGCGGTAGGCCGCTGGTGCAAGCGAAACGGTGTTGGCTGGCACGAGTTTGCGCAATTTGGCGTGGTGCGCCGCCTGCGCCATCGTGGTCAATGGCAGGCATGGCGCGATGCCTTCATGGCAGCACCACAGGAAACCATTGAAACCCTGCAGTTTGCGCCTGTGCCCAACGGGGCGTTTGAAGAACGGACACTGGGGCTGAACCCGTATCTGCCCCCGCAACGCCAGCGTGGCGGCCGCCCACGCGGGCTGGCGATTCTGCGGCAATTTCTGGATGAACGCAGCGCCTGGTATCGTGGCGGGATTTCATCACCGCTGTCAGCGACTACGGCCTGCTCGCGGCTCTCGGCACACCTGGCGTACGGGACGCTGAGCCTGCGCGAAGTGGTTCAAGCCACCCAAACCCGCATCCACACGCTACCCCCCACCGCACAACGCCAGCGTAAAGGGCTTGAGGCATTTTCAAGTCGGCTGGCCTGGCACTGCCATTTCATCCAGAAACTGGAAAGCGAGCCTGGCATTGAATATCAGAACATGCATCGCGGCTACGATGGTTTGCGCGAACCGGAGTGGAACCCGCATCATTTCGAAGCGCTGACGCAGGGTCGCACCGGTTGGCCCATGGTGGACGCCTGTGTGGCCATGCTGCGCGAAACCGGGTGGCTTAATTTCCGGATGCGCGCCATGCTGGTGTCGGTCGCTGCCTACCCGCTCTGGTTGCACTGGCGCGACGTGGGTCTGTGGCTGGCCCGCCAGTTTCTCGATTATGAACCCGGCATTCACTGGAGCCAGATGCAAATGCAATCGGGCACGACCGGCATCAATACCACCCGCGTCTACAACCCGATCAAGCAGGCCCTTGACCATGATCCCGACGGCCGCTTTGTGCGGCGCTGGCTGCCGGTGATGCGACGCGTTCCCGACGCCTGGCTGTTCGAGCCGTGGCGCATGCCAAACAGCGTGCAGGCACAATGCGGCGTAACCGTCGGGGTGGATATTCCCTTTCCTGTGGTCGATCTTGAAACTGCGATCCGGACGGCCAAAGCAAGGGTCCATGCCCTGCGCAAGCAGGCTGATGTCCGTGGAGCGAAGGCAGCGATTGTCGAAAAACATGCCTCGCGCAGGGGTTGGGGAACGAAAACAGGGACAAGCATGACTTCAGGAGGCCCGAGAAACGACATGGACCAAACAGTCACCGACCAATTGATGCTGGATTTTTGATACCGCAAAATAACTGTTTATATGTCCGCATAAACAACCAGTACGCACCCATTTGGCCGTTTTGCTCACCTTGTTTAGGGAAGGTCTGAAGAAGTCGATTTCAAACGTATAAAAATCGTCCTCTCGATTACCAACCCGCTGTGAAGATTCACACTGAAACCGCCGAAGCCCTCACCATTAACCTAATTGCTAAATTAACTTACCAGGTTAAAATAACCTTATGGAAAAAGGCACCCCACACCGTAAGTTGGCGGTCGTCAAAGCCTTGGTAAAGGCCGGTCATGTCAAGGCTACAGCCAGCGCATTCAATGGCGCGCGTGAACTTGGCATCAACAACTTGGCCGGGATGTGTGACGTTGTCTTGGCGCTTACATCCTCCGACTTCTACAAAAGCATGACGACCCATGCCGATCATCGCGTCTGGCAGGATGTGTACCGCGCCAAAACGGCAAACGGTGATGAGGTGTACGTAAAACTAACCGTCATTGATGATGTGTTGATCGTTTCCTTCAAGGAGCTATGACCATGAAATGCCCATGCTGCGGCGCGGCTGAACTGATTCACGACACGCGCGATATGCCCTATACCTACAAGGGCGAACACACCACCATCCCAGCGGTGACCGGCGACTTTTGCCCGGCTTGCAGTGAGGTCGTCTTGACCCGTGAAGACGGTGACCGTTACAGCGAAATGGTCGGTTTGTTTCAACGTCAGGTAAATGCCGCTTACGTCGATCCTGACTACATCGCCAAAGTGCGCAAGAAGCTCGATCTTGACCAGCGGCAGGCCGCCGAACTCTTTGGCGGCGGCGTCAACGCGTTTTCGCGCTATGAAAACGGCAAAACCAAACCGCCGCTGGCCTTGGTCAAGTTGCTCAAGCTACTGGACCGTCACCCCGATCTACTTGCGGAAGTCAGAACAGCCTGACATGCTCGAAACTGACCGCTCCATGTACCAAATAGACCGTCACCCGGAATTGCTGGGTGAGCTGAAAACCGGTCGATCGATCCCATGAAAATGCGCAAGAAATCACAATT